>NZ_JAMJFM010000019.1:0-152185 GCF_023544705.1 Streptomyces sp. MCA2 | reverse complement strand
TGTGGCGCTCACCTTTTCCGGCGCCGGCAGCAGCCCCGCCGTCGCCGCGCCCGTCGCCCTCCCCCTGCACGCCGATGCGCCGTCCGTCTCGCTGGACGTCCTCGCCCGCAGGGCGGAGGCCAGGGCGCGCACGGCCGGTGCCGCGGACGGCCCGCTCCGGGGCAGCCATCTCCAGAGCTGGTACATGAGCATGGAGTCGGGCCCGGACGCCGCGCCCCCCGTCACCGTGCCCGAGGAGCGCATCACCCACTGGAACGACGACGGCAGCGGCTCGGAGCTGGTCGTGGCCACCGACCCGCGGCATCCGGGCCGCCCGGTGATCCACGACAACGACGGGCACTGGCAGACCGTCCGTGACGGGAAGGTCCTGCACCGGAAGACCTATCCGGCGGGCTCGGAAGCCCAGCACAGCGGCCTCGCCTCCCGTACGAGGCCGTCGACCGACCCCGCGGCGCTGCGCGAACAGCTGTCGTGGCTGTACGGCGGGCCGGGCGGCACCCGCACGACTCCGCAGCTCCTGTCGGCACTCTCCTCCTTCCGCCAGGAGTGGACCCCGGGCCCGCGGGAGACGGCCGCCGTCGTCCGGATGCTGGCCGATGCGGGCGGGCTGCGGCAGGCGGGTGTGGTCACCGACCGGCTGGGCCGGCGCGGGCAGGCGTATGTGTACGACGGCCCCGACGGCGCCACGAACTCCACCCGCCAGATGGTGATCTTCGATCCGCGCACCGGCGAACTCCTGGGGCTGGAGGTGACCTTCACCAAGGACGAGCCGGAGTTCAAGATCAAGTCGGGGGAGGTGATGTCGTACGAGGCGTGGATGCCGTGAGGCGGCGGAGTACCGGGGTGTGATGCCGTGAGGCGGCGGAGTGCCGCGGGCCCGGCCGGGTAACGCCCCCGCGGGGCCGGCCGAGGCCCGTCCCGAGGTCCGTTCCGGGGCCCGGCCTGCGCGCCGGCCCCGAGTGGCGGGGCGGGCGGTCATGGCTGATCCTTGAGGGAACGCGACGATCCACATCGGCGCGGCGGTCAGGACTATGCCGCCGCGCCGTTTTCACGTCCGGACCACACGCACATCCCACACATACCGCCCTTGCCACGGCACTCCCGCTAGCGCCCCGGGTCGCCCTACGGCACGCACCCCACCCCGCGACATATCCGGCGACACATCCCGTGACGCACCTCACAATCGCCCGACGGTTGCAGCGGATCACCGCGATATGGATCACAGGCATAAGTGCCGTGGATTGCTTCGCGAAAGGGCGTTTCCCCTGCAAGGAGCGGGTATACGGCCACCTGCGCGGTCGACCGCGCACTGTCCGTGATGATCCGGTCTGCCCCTATGGTCGACCTTTGCCCGCCGCCGCATGGCGGGCCGCGGCCCGCCACCCCATGGCGGGCGTAGTCATGTTGTCGTCCAAAGAGAGCGCAGGCGAGCGAACACGTGCCGACGCATTCCCCCGTCGCACCCGGGCCCCGTCACCCCGTCGGCAGCCGTGCCGATACCGCACCCGATCCCCAGGAGGACCGGAAGGCGGATCCGGCGTACCAGACATCGGGCGACGTGACCGTCGTCGACCCCGCGATGGTCAAACGTGCCGTGTCGGCGGCCGCGCTCGGCAATGCGATGGAGTGGTTCGACTTCGGCGTGTACAGCTACATCGCGGTCACCCTCGGACACGTCTTCTTCCCGTCCGGGAATCCGACCGCGCAGTTGCTGTCGACGTTCGGAGCGTTCGCGGCGGCGTTCCTGGTACGCCCCATCGGCGGCATGGTCTTCGGGCCGCTCGGTGACCGGATCGGCCGGCAGAAGATCCTCGCGATCACCATGATCATGATGGCGGCGGGCACCTTCGCCATCGGCCTGATCCCGTCCTACGCCTCCATCGGCGTCGGGGCGCCCATCCTGCTGCTCGTCGCCCGCCTGGTACAGGGCTTCTCCACCGGTGGCGAATACGGTGGCGCCTCCACCTTCATCGCCGAGTACGCGCCCGACAAGAAGCGCGGATTCCTCGGCAGCTGGCTGGAGTTCGGTACCCTCGCCGGCTATGTCGGCGGTGCCGGCCTGGTCACGCTGATGACCGCGCTGCTGTCCACCGAGGACCTGAACTCCTGGGGCTGGCGCATCCCGTTCCTGATCGCCGGACCGATGGGCATCATCGGCCTCTACCTGCGGATGCGACTCGAAGAGACCCCGGCCTTCGCCCAGTTGGAGAAGGAAGCGCGGACGAAGGAGAAGGCGCGCCGCGAGGCCGAGAAGCGGATCGGCGTCCGCGAGATGATCTTCGGTCAGTGGCGGTCGCTGCTGCTGTGCGTCGGACTGGTCCTGGTCTTCAACGTCACGGACTACATGCTGCTGTCGTACATGCCGAGCTACCTGACCTCGGAGCTGAAGTACGACGAGACGCACGGGCTGCTGGTCGTGCTGGCGGTGATGGTCCTGATGATGGGCGTCCAGCCGTTCGCGGGCCGGCTCACCGACCGCTTCGGCCGCCGCCCGGTCATCGCCGCGGGCTGCATCGGCTTCCTGGTGCTGTCCGTCCCCGCCCTGCTGCTGATCCGGCAGGGGTCGCTGGTCGCCATCGCGCTGGGCATGGCCGCGCTCGGACTGCTGCTGGTCACCTTCACCTCGTCGATGCCGTCCACGCTGCCCGCGCTGTTCCCGACCAAGGTCCGCTACGGCTCGCTGTCGATCGGCTTCAACGTCTCCGTGTCGCTCTTCGGCGGTACGACGCCGCTGGTGGTCACGGCCCTGATCGGCGCGACCGGCAACAAGATGATGCCCGCCTACTACATGATGGCGGCGGCCGTGATCGGCGGCATCGCCGTTCTGCTGATGTCGGAGAGCGCCCGCAAGCCGCTGCCCGGCTCCCCGCCGGCCGTCGAGACCGAGGCGGAGGCGCGCGAGATCCGCAATGCGGCCCGCCGTCCGGCCACGGCCGACTCGGCTGTCTGACGCGCAGCACTCCCCTTTGGGCATACGAGGGCCCGGCCGGATCTTTCCGGCCGGGCCCTCGGCGTTCTTCCATGGCACGGCGCGGAGTTCAGGAGCGTCACGACCGGGCGGAACCAGCCATACCACCGTCGCCGTCTGTGTCGCTGCCGACCACGTGGAGCGGCGAGTGCTGATCGGGGGGACGGATGAGGGGCAGGGGGACGGACGCGGCTGCCGCGATGTGTGCCACTACGGGACGGCGGCGGGCGCTGCTGGTGGTGCTGATGTTGCTGGCCGTGCAGCTGGTGTCGCTGGCCAGGCCGGCGTACGCCTGTGGTTGCGGCGCCATGGTGCACGACCCGAAGACGACCATGGCGGTGAACCGCGAGACCTCGGTGGTGCACTGGGACGGCAAGTCCGAGCAGATCGTCATGAGCCTGACGGTGGACGGCACGGCGCCGGACGCCGCGTGGATCATGCCGGTACCGCACCGGGCCACCGTCCGGCTCGGCGACCGCGAGCTGTTCGACCGGCTCAGCGCGCTGACCGCACCGGCCGTCGAGGAGCGCCACTACTTCTGGCCCCGCAGCGGCGACTGGCCGTTCGGCGGGACGTACGACGGCGCCGCGGCGCCCGCTCCCGGCGCCCGCGGCCCGGGAGTCGGCGTGGTCGGCCGTGAGCGGCTGGGGCCCTTCGACGTCGCCCGGCTGACCGCCACCGACCCGGCGGCATTGCGCAACTGGCTGAAATCACATGGTTTCCAGCTCCCCGCCTCCCTCGCGAGCGCGCTGCGCCCGTATGTGCAGCAGCGATGGGAGTACGTGGCCATCCGGCTGGCCCCGGCCGAAGCCGACCGCCCGCTGACGGGGGCCCTCGAACCGTTGCGGCTGTCCTTCGCCAGCGACCGGCTCGTCTACCCCATGCGGCTCTCCCGTCTCGCCAAGACACCGCAGTCGCTGGGTCTTTACGTGCTCGCACCCCACCGGATGGAGCCGCGCAGCGCCATCGGCGGGACCAGGCCCGAAGTCTTCTTCGCGGGGCGGATCACACCCGAGGGGGCGCTGCGTGACCTCAGCGGCCCGCGCCGGACGTTCCTGACCGCCATCGACCAGCGTTTCCCGCAGCCCCGTCGCATCACCGGCGACCACGAACTCCTCCGCGCCGCCGGGGACACCCCGTACCAACGGATCACTTACACCGATTCGCTGCTGGTGGTGGGCGGTGTCCCGGCCTGGCTGCTGACGGCCGGCGGCCTACAGGTGCTGCTGCTCACGGCTGCCGCCCTGCTGATCGCCCTGCGCAGACGCCGATCCCGCAACGCCCCGCCGCCCGCTGCGGTGCGGGTGCCGCCGCCGCTGGGGTGACGGGGCCGACGTACCGAGCCGGCGCAACGCACCGGCGCAACGGGCCGGTTCCTTCACCTCCGTGCGTCTGTCCGTGCGCCTGTCCGTGCCCTACGTCCACCCGCCGGCCCGCCCCCTACGCCCACGCACGGCGCCCCTCGCCCCCGCGCCCCGTCTCAGGCCCGCGCACCGGCCCGGCGGAACACCCCCGGTGTGACGCCGAAGCAGCGCACGAACCAGCGGTGGAAATGGGCCTGGTCGGCGAAGCCCGCTTCGGTGGCGGCTTCGGACGTGGCACGGCCGTCGACGAGGAGGGCGCGGGCACGGCGCAGTCGCAGCAGCCGCTGGAAGTCACTGGGCGCCATGCCGTACTCGGCCCGGAACGCCCGGTAGAGCGCAAAGCGGCTGCATCCCGCGGCGCCGGCGAGTTCCTGGGCGGTCAGCGGCTGGTCGTAGGCCGCCATGAGCAGATCGCGCACCCGGCGGGCCGCCCCGGCCTGTGCACCCACGGGCAGTTCGCGCGGCCCGGCACTCGCGACGCCGCGGGACGCATTGCGCCGCACCATGGCCTCGACGGCCGCGGTGAGCCGCTCCTCCCGTACGAGGGGATCCGCCCCGCCGACGAGCGCCGGATGCAGTCTGCGCAGGGCGCGGGCCAGCACCGGATCGTCGACCACCGGGCGGTCGAACAGCGGCATGGCGCCCCGGCCGTCGGTCACATCGTCGAGCACGGCGCGTACGACGTCCGGGCCGATGTGCATGATCCGGTAGGTGAAGCCGAGTTCGACGGCGGACTCCCCGTCGTGCGGGTCGTCCGGGTTGAACGCCATCACCATGCCGGCGGCGCTGGTGTGGCCCGCACCGCGGCAGGTGAAGCGCTGGGCGCCGGTCTCCGTCACGGCGAACGAATAGGCGTCATGGCTGTGCGGGTGGAAGACATGCCGGACGAAGTGCGCGTGCATCGCCTCCAGGGGCCGGTCCGGATCGCGCCAGTACCGCGCCCAGTCCCCGTCCTGCTTCGTGCTCATCGCCCCAGTCTGCCGCGCCGCACCAGCGTTCAATACGGCAGTCCGGATGCCGGACGAGACTCCCCCTATGACGACCGCACCGACCACACCGAGCGCACCGACCGCAACCGCAACCCCCCGCACGGCCCCGGCCGCTCCCCGCTTCGACACCAAGATCGCCGTGATCGTCCGGGACGACCTCGCCGTCTGGCAGAAGCTGAACGTCACCGCGTTCCTCGCGAGCGGTATCGCACACGCCTCCGGCGACATCATGGGCAAGCGCTACGAGGACGCCTCCGGCCACGACTATCTGGCGCTGCTCCGGGAGCCGGTGCTGTGCTACACCGCCGATGCCGGCGCGCTGACCCGTACGCATGCCCGTGCGCTCAGCCGTGCCGTGCCGACCGCGCTGTACACCGCCGACATGTTCACGACGGGCAACGACGACGACAACCGGGCGGCCGTGCGGGCAGTGACCGCCGACAACCTCGATCTGGTGGGACTCGCCGTATACGGCCCGCGCGGCATCGTCGACAAAATCACCAAGGGGCTGAAGCTGCACGGCTGAGCGGCCGTGCCTTCCGGCCCTGGCCTGCGGCCCTTTCGCACCATGCGGCACGATGGGCGGTATGAGCATCGTGAAGATCAATGTACTGTCCGTGCCCGCCGAGCAGCGCGAGGTCCTGGAGAAGCGCTTCGCGTCCCGTGCCGGCACGGTGGACTCCTCGGACGGCTTCGAGTGGTTCGAGCTGCTGCGCCCCGTGGAGGGCACCGACCAGTACCTCGTCTACACCCGGTGGCGGGACGAGGAGTCGTTCCAGGCGTGGATGGAGGGCCCGATGAAGGCCGCGCACCAGCAGGGCGGCGCCGCCGAGGGCGGCGAGCGTCCAAAGCCCGCCGCGTCCGGTTCCACCCTGTGGTCCTTCGAGGTGGTGCAGCAGACCGGGCCGAAGCAGGGCTGACCCGCCCTCGGCGGCGTCACTCAAATCTGTTGCGCCGCGGGCCACCCCGGCCGCGACAATGGCGCCATGAGTGACGCCGCCACCCTCCGTCTCCCCTGGACCGTCTCCGCCGAGCCGGTCGGCTCGCCGGACGCCGAAGCGCTGCTGCGCGAGTACTACACCGAGGTGGCCGACCGCTATTTCGCGCTGCACGAGGGCCGCCGCTCGACGCCGGAGGAGATCGACGAGGGCGTGGCGGAGTATCCCAGCGCCGATCTGACGCCGCCGAACGGCGTGCTGCTGGTGGCCCGCCACGGCGAGGCGGTGGCGGGCTGCGTCGGAGTGCGGCTGCTGGACGCACGGACCGCGGAGCTCAAGCAGATGTACGTACGGGCCGCCCGGCGCGGCCGGGGCGGAGCGGGCGCGCTGCTCACGGCCGCCCAGAGGGCCGCGGCGCAGCTGGGCGCCGAGCGGGTCCGGCTCGACACCCGGCTGGACCTGGTGGAGGCCGTCGCGCTCTACCGGCGGCACGGCTTCACGGAGATCGATCCGTACCACGACGACCCTTACGCGGAGATCTACTTCGAGAAGCGGCTGGACGCGGACGCGGACATGGACGCGGGCCCGTTGACGGGCTGACCGGACCTCCATCTACCCACCGGCCGTGGTCAGTTCACGACCATCGTCAGATCACCACCACGGTCATGCCTCCGCAGCCATCACCCCCACCTCACTCACCCTCACTTCGCCAGGTCCGGCGGCTGTGGCGCCGGCGGATGGGTGCGCGGCAACGGCGGGCGGGCGTCGCCGTTGTGCGGCTCTTCCGCGTCCGAGCCGCACAGTTCCGCCGTCAGCTCCCGGACGAGTTCGGTGAGGTCGGTGGGCCGGTCCCTGGTCCACCAGTCGCCCAGCATCTCCGCGAGCGACTGCTGGCGGGCCGCCGAGAGCCGGCCGGCGGTCTCCCGGCCGCGGTCGGTGAGCCGCAGCAGCAGCCCGTCACGGGTGGCGAGTCCGCGTTCCTCGATCTGGCGGATGCTCTCGGCGATCACGCCGAGCGGCACCGTGCTGCGTTCGGCGAGCAGCGCCGGTTCCACCGTGCCGTGGCGGTGGATGCGCAGGATCAGCCAGCCGGCGGCCGGTTTGAGGTCCAGTCCGGCCCGTGCGGTGATCTTCTCGTAGATGTGCTTACGGCCTTCCCTGCTGCCGAGTTTGGACAGCGCGCGGGCGCATTCGTCGCGCGAGGACCGTTCGACGGGGTTGGAGGAGAGCACCTCGCTGGTGTCGGGGGCGGTGACGCTGCTGCGCAGCGGCTCCTCCCTGAGGAACCAGGCCAGGGCGAACGCGACCAGGACGACCGGGACGGCGTAGAGGAAGACATCGGTGATCGAGACCGCGTAGGCGTTGAGGACCCCGGCCGCCTGCCCGGCCGGCAGCCGGGCGACGGTCCGCGGGTCCTCGGCGATCGTGGACGGGGCGATGCCCGGCGGCAGTTGCGCCCCGGAGAGCGCCTCGGCGATCCGCGGACGGAGGTGGTTGGTGAAGACCGTGCCGAAGAGGGACACCCCGAACGAGCCGCCGATGGAGCGGAAGAACGTGGCGCCGGAGGTGGCGACACCCAGGTCCTGGTAGGCGACGGCGTTCTGCGCGATGAGCACCAGCACCTGCATGACCAGGCCGAGTCCGAAGCCGAAGACGAAGAAGTAGGCGCTCATTTCGCCGAAGCCGCTGGACCGGTCGAGCTGGTGCAGAAGCAGCAGGCCCAGGGCCACGACGCCGGTGCCGGCGATCGGGAAGACCTTGTAGTGGCCGGTGCGGCTGACGATGTGCCCGGAGCCGGTGGAGGCCAGCAGCATGCCGACCACCATGGGCAGCATGTGGACCCCGGACAGCGTCGGGGAAACCCCCTGCACGACCTGTAGGAACGTCGGCAGATACGTCATCGATCCGAACATCGCGAAGCCGACGATGAAGCCGATGACGGAGGTCAGTGTGAAGCTGCGGCTCCGGAACAGGCGCAGCGGCAGTACGGGTTCGGCGGCCCGGCTCTCGACGGCGAGGAACGCGCCCAGCAGCACGACGCCGAGCACGCCGCATCCCACGATCTGCCAGGAGCCCCAGGGGTAGCTGACGCCGCCGAGCGAGGTCATCAGGACGAAGCAGGCGGCGACCGCGGCGATCAGGGCGGTGCCCAGGTAGTCGATCCGGTGCCGGGTGCGGCGGCGCGGAATGTGCAGCACGGCGGCGATGACGGCGAGCGCGACGATGCCGACGGGGATGTTGATGTAGAACACCCAGCGCCAGCTGAGGTGGTCCACGAACAGCCCGCCGAGCAGCGGTCCGAGGACGCTCGAAGCGCCGAAGACGCCACCGAACAGGCCCTGGTACTTGCCGCGTTCGCGGGGCGGAACGATATCGCCGACGATCGCCATCGACAGCACGATCAGACCGCCGCCGCCCAGCCCCTGGAGGGCCCGGAAGACGATCAGCTCCCCCATGTTCTGCGCGACACCGCACAGCACCGAGCCGATCAGGAAGATCACGATGGCGGTCTGGAACAGCTTCTTCCGGCCGTACTGGTCACCGAGCTTGCCCCACAGGGGTGTCGCGGCCGTCGCGGCCAGCAGGTAGGCGGTGACCACCCAGGAGAGGTGGTCCAGGCCGCCGAGCTCGCTGACGATCGTGGGCAGTGCGGTGGCGACGATGGTCTGGTCGAGCGCCGCGAGGAGCATGCCGAGCAACAGCGCGCCGATCGCGACGAGGACCGTCCGCCGGGACCGCTCCTCCCCAGGGACGGCAGGAGCGCTGGTGTCCTGCGCCATGAGCTCTCCCTCTGTGTTCCGCCAGGCTGCCCTTTCCGTAGTGGACCGCCGTTCGGGCTTCTTCCATCCTGGGCGGTTCGGCCCGATATGGCCCGCCGAACGGCGTCCGGTATCCGGGGCCGTTCAGGGGACACCCGGGGCCTGTCGTACGGATGTGTTCGAGTGCCTGCGCGAACGGGTGCGGCCTCTGGATAATCGCTGCCGGTTCGAGGCCTCCAGGGAGGGGACCGCTCGTGACGGCACGGACATGCCCGCACTGCTCCGCCCCCGTACGCGGCGGCGGCCACCCCACCTGCCTGTGTGCGGCGGTCGACGCGGAGGACTTTGAGCCACTGCGCATTCGGCCGTACGTGTCACTGCCGGACGAGGGCGAGGACGAGGACGAGGGCGGGGACAGCGACTCGGGCGGCGCCCCGTACGACGACGGGAGGGGCCGGCCCTCCCTCAGCGGGGGTGACCGGCTGGAGGACTTACCCGGGGTGGACGCGGCCGTGCACCGAGCCGACGCGCCCTCACCCGCCGACACCCCCTCGCCCGCCGGCGATTCCGTCACCGGACCGTTCCCCTCGTCCGGCCCGTCGGACACCGCGGCCCCGGCGTCCGCCCCTCCCGCCTCTTCCGCCCCTCCCGCCTCCGCCAGCTCCGACTCCGACTCCGCCTCCGGGCCGCCCCTGCTGCCCCGTGCGCGCCGCCGCCCCGGCCCGGCCTCCCGGACGTTCCGCGCGTCGGAGGGGGAGCCGTCCGCCGGCCCCTTGCTCCGGCCCCCTCGCCGTCCGCGCGCGTTATCGGCCGCACTGGCGGCCGCCGTAGCCGCGGTGGCCGCCGCCGCGGTCCTGATCACCACCGATGCGCTGTCCGGCGACGCCCACGACCGGGCGGCGCCGCCCGGCCTCGGCACCGTCTCCCCCAGCGCCGGATTCCCCACCGACGGCGCGGCCGCCCCCACCCGGAGCGACGCCGCCCCCTCCCGCTCCGCGGCCCGCTCACCGTCACCGGACGCGACCGGGCTCCGCTCCCCCACGGCCACCGTGCAGCGCCACCGCACCACGAGCCCCGCGCCTCCCGCTCCCACCCGGGCATCCGGCAGCGTCACGGACTCCCCCGGCAGCCACGGCCCCAGCGCCCCGCCCACGGGGCCGATCGTGCTGCGCGAGGGAGCCGACGGCCCGGAGGTGGCGGAGCTACAGGGGCGGCTGCGCCAACTGGCCGTCTATACAGGCCCGGACGACGGGCACTACGGCGCGGAGGTACGGGCCGCCGTATCCCGCTATCAGCAGGCCTACGGAGTGACGGGCGACCCCGACGGCGTCTACGGCACGCGGACCAGGGCATCCCTGGAGTCCCGTACGCACGAGCCGTAGGGGCTGCCCGGCGGGCCGGGGCCGGACGGCCCGTGGCGCCGCGCTGACCAGGCCCGGTTGTCGAGACCCGGATCCGTTTTGTATCGTGAAGAAACAAAGTGGCTCCGCCCGCACTCCCTGACCGGCGGGCGGGGCCACGTTGTTTTCCCATGCGCGATCCGCCCCGTCCGCATGCGGCCGCACCGTCCGTATGCCCGTAGCGCCCAGGAGCCCGCCGATGACGGCCACCACCACGCTCACCGCCCGCGCCCTGCTGCTGGACATGGACAGCACGATCGTGAACTCCGAGGCCGTCGTCGAGCGCTGCTGGCGCCGCTGGGCGGCCGAGCAGGAGCTGGACGTGGACGAGGTCCTCAAGGTCGTCCACGGCCGGCAGGGCTGGGCCACCATGGCCGCGCTGCTCCCGGACCGCCCGATGGACCTCAACATGGCGGACAACCGCCGGATGCTGGCGCAGGAGACCTCGGACACGGACGGCGTGGTGCCGGTCCCCGGCGCGCCTGCCTTCATGGCCGCCCTCGCCACCCTCCCGCACGCCCTGGTGACCTCCGCCGACATCCCGCTCTCCGACGCCCGGATGGGCGCGGCCGGGCTGCCCATGCCGGCCGTGCGGATCACGGCGGAGAGCGTGAGCGCCAGCAAGCCCGATCCGGACGGCTTCCTCAAGGGCGCCGCCGAGCTGGGGTACGCCCCGGAGGACTGCCTGGTGTTCGAGGACTCCCAGGCGGGCATCGAGGCGGGGCGGGCGGCCGGGATGCGCGTGGTCGGCGTCGGCGACCGGGCCGCCGCCTTCGCGCCCACCGCGCAGGTACGCGACCTCACCGGCGTCCGCGTCGAGGCGCTGCCGGACGGCATGATCGCCGTGCACATCACGGGCTGAGAGCCCACACCCGACGCGGGGCGAGGGGGCCGGGGACGCCGGCAAAGCGCGTCCCCGGCCCCCTCGCCCGTTGCGTCCTGCGACTCGGCCGACGAACGTCTCAGCCGGCGATCGCCTCGTACAGGCTGAAGCCCGCCAGCAGCAGCATCACACCCGCCGCGATCTTCGTGATCAGCCCCAGCGGCACATACTTCATGAGCGTACGGCCGCCCAGGATGCCCAGGCCCGCCACCGCCCACAGGGCCAGGACGGCACCGACACCGACCGAGAGCGGGTCGTCGTAACGGGCCGCGAGGTTGGCGGTCATGATCTGGGTCAGATCACCGAACTCGGCGACCAGGATCATCATGAAGCCCGCCCCGGAGACCTTCCAGAAGCTCTGGTCGGCGGGCTTCTTCACCTCTTCCTCGTCATCGCCCTTCCGGAACAGCAGCACGGCGGCGCCGGCCAGGAAGAGGACGCCGACCACACCCTGTACCAGGCGGTGCGGCAGCAGCGTCAGCACGCTGCCGGCGGCGATGGCGAGCGCCACATGCACGAGGAAGGCCGCGGCGACGCCGACGAAGACGTACGAAGCGCGGTAGCGGGTGCCGAGCATCAGACCCGCCAGGGCGGTCTTGTCGGGCAGCTCGGCGAGGAAGACGACGCCGAAGACGACGGCGGCGACGGTAAGGCTGAACACGGGGTGGCATACCTCGATCGGTCGGGCCGCACCAAAGGGGCCCGGGAAAGGGGTCGCTTCGGCACGGCAGCGTCAAACACTGCGGCCGAAGGTCTCGCTGGCGCGGTACGTGTCCGTACCGGGCTCCGGGCGCCGGCTCTCCACGTCGTCTCAGCGCGCGGAACGCGCTCCACCAGAGGTGGTCGGGCGACGGGAGGGCAGTATGTCGACGGTCCGGCAGAGAGCTACTCCCCTTCTGCTGCCGTCAAGGGTACGCGGCGCAGCCGTCCGCGCGCGACCAGTTCCAGCACCGTCGCACAGGCCGCCGCCTGCACCGCCAGCAGGGCGACCAGCACGAACAACTGCACCGCACCGGCCTGTACGGGGGACGCGCCGCCCAGCAGCATGCCGACGAACGCACCGGGCAGTGTGACCAATCCCACGGTCCGGGTCTGGTCGAGCCCCGGCAGCAGGGCGTCCGAGGCGGCCGGGCGGGCGACCTCCATCCGCGCGTCGCGGTCCGGCAGCCCCAGCGCGAGACCCGCCTCGAACTCGCCGCGCCGGGTCTCCAGCTCGTCCAGCGCCCGCCGTCCGCCCAGGACGGTGGCGGTCAGCGCGCCGCCGATCAGGATGCCCGCGACGGGGATAAGGGTCAGACCGCGCGGCGGCACCAGGCCGGTGAGCAGCAGCAGAGCGACGACCGGCACGACCCCGGCGGCGATCGGCGCGGCGGCCCACCACCAGGTGTGGTTCCGGGTGATCCGGCGGCCGGCGGTCCATACGGCCACCCCGAACATCAGCGCGAGGAAACACAGCAGCCAGGGGAGGGCGTGCACCACCCAGCCGATGAGGTAGGAGACGGCGGCCAGTTGGGCGGCCGCGCGCAGTCCGGCGACGGCGATGGCCCGGGCATGGCCGAGGCGCGCCACCGCGGCGAGGGCCACGGCGGCGGCGAGCAGGACGGCGAGAACGACCCCGAGGGTGGCGTTGACCGGCAGCAGCACGCGCTCACTGTAGGGCGGCGACAGGGGCGCGTGCGCGGGGGCGACTCAACCGGAGTGCCGTGATGCATTTGTGGTGCCCCGTCAGCTCCCCTTGAACTGACGTGGGCATGTCGCCACTCTGTTACCTGGTGCCCATCCTGTGGAAACCCCACATCGCCACCATGGGTCGGCACCGCACGGCAACTTCCCCCCACATTCCGGGAGTTTCGATGAAAAAGGTCTACGCGCGTCGAGTTTCGCTCGCCGCCGGATCGGCCGCGGCACTGGTCTGCACGCTGGTACTCAGCGGACAGACCGCCCAGGCAGCACCGCCCAGCCCGCCGGACGCGGCCACCGCACGGACGTACCTCGCCGACATCAAGGAACAGGCCGAGGGCCCCCAGGACGGCTACAGCCGCGACAAGTTCCCGCACTGGATCGAGCAGGGCAAGAACTGCAACACCCGCGAGGTGGTGCTCAAGCGCGACGGCACGGACGTGCAGCAGGACGACAGCTGTGCGGCGAAGAGCGGCAAGTGGGTCTCGGCCTACGACGACGCGACCTGGACCAACGCGGCCGACCTCGACATCGACCATGTCGTGCCGCTGTCCGAGGCCTGGAAGTCCGGCGCCGCGCAGTGGACCACCGAGCGCCGCAAGGAGCTGGCGAACGATCTCACCCACTCCCAGCTGATCGCCGTCACCGACAACCTCAACCAGGAAAAGGGCGACAAGGACCCGGCGAAGTGGCTGCCGCCGAAGACCTCGTACCACTGCGAGTACGCCCGGATGTGGGTCTGGGTGAAGCATGAGTACGGCATGACCGCGGACTCCGCCGAGAAGGCCGCACTGAAGAAGATCCTCGACGGCTGCTGAGCCGCGCTCCCCGGCGCTGCCGGCCCTGCGCGCCCGCCGACCGGAAACCACCGGCCGGCGGGCGCGCCGCCGCCCCGGTCCCCCACCGTCCCCGTTGTGCTCCTATCCTCTGACCACGACAAGTGGGGAGGCACGATGGCCGGACTGCGCTTGGGGCCGCTGCTGCGCTACGTCGACGCGCAGAGCGCGACGGTGTGGGTGGAGACCGACGAGCCGTGCGTGGTGCGGGTCCGCTGCGACGACGGGCCGGTCGGCACGGAACGCACCTGGCAGGTGGCCGGGCACCACTACGCGCTGGTCGCGGTGACCGGTCTGGCGCCCGGCAGCGAGACGCCCTACCAGGTCCTGCTCGACGAGCCGGGGGCCCCTCCCGGCAGTAGTGGGGAGCAGGTCTGGCCGCCGCCCGGCAGCCGCTTCCCCGCGAGCACGATCCGCACCCTCCCCGCCTCCGCCGACGAGCCGCTGCGTTTCGCCTTCGGTTCCTGCCGCTGGTCGGCGACGCCCTCGAAAGCGGCGCACGACCCGGTCGGCCCGGACGCCCTGGACACCCTCGCCGCCACACTGGCCGCCGATCCCGGCCGGCCGCGCCCCCACGTGCTGCTCCTGCTGGGCGACCAGGTCTACGCCGACCAGACCTCCGACGCGACCGCCCAGGTGCTGGCCGCCCGCCGCGACATCAGCGAGCCGCCCGGGAAGCAGGTCGCCGACTACGAGGAGTACACCCACCTCTACGACGAGTCCTGGCTCGACCCGGAGGTCCGCTGGCTGCTGTCCACGGTCCCCAGCTGCATGATCTTCGACGATCACGATGTGATCGACGACTGGAACACCTCGGCGGCCTGGCTGGCCCGGATGCGGGCGACCCCTTGGTGGCGCGAGCGGATACTCGGCGGCCTGATGTCGTACTGGGTGTACCAGCATCTGGGCAATCTCTCGCCCGCGGAGCTGGCCGCCGACGCGCTGTACGCGCGGGTGCGGGCGGTGCCGGACGGGACGGACGCGGTGCGGGAGTTCGCGGCCGACGCGGACACCGATCCGGCCTGCGCGCGCTGGAGCTACCGCCGCGAGTTCGGCCGGGTGCGACTGGTCATGATCGACACCAGGGCCACCCGCGTGCTGGACGAGAGCAACCGCGCGATGCTCGACAAGACCGAGGGCGAATGGCTGCGGCAGGCCGTGCTGGAGGGGCGCGGCAGCTACGACCATCTGCTGCTCGGCAGTTCGCTGCCGTGGCTGCTGCCGCACCTCATCCATGCCGCGGAGGGCTGGAACGCCGCGCTGTGCGCCGGCGAGCGCGGCCCCCGCTGGGCCCGCCGGGGCGAGTTCCTGCGCCAGCGCGCCGACTTGGAGCACTGGGCGGCCTTCCCCGGTTCGTTCACCGCGCTCACCGAGCTGATCGCCGAGGCCGGTTCCGGCCCGGAGGCGCCGACGACGGTCTGTGTGCTGTCCGGCGATGTGCACCACGCCTACGTGGCGGAGCCGCACTGGCGCGGCGCGGGACCGCACCCCGCGAGCCGGGTGCTCCAGCTGACCTGCTCGCCCGTCCACAACAGCATTCCCGGCTCGCTCCAGGCCGGTTTCCGCTTCGGCTGGAGCCGGTCGGGCCGCTGGCTGGGGAAGCTGCTGGCCCGGCACGGGCGGCTGACCCGGCCGGCGGTGAAGTGGCGGCGTACGGGCGGCCCGTGGTTCGGCAACCAGCTGATGACGCTGACCCTGGCGGGCCGTACGGCGCGCCTCGCCCTGGACCAGGCCCGCCGGGAGAAGAGCGGCGGCGTCCGGCTCGTCACGGTCTGGCGGGCGGCGTTGTCCGATGCGCGGGTTGCCGGGAAATCCGGTGGTACGGGCGGCCCTGCACCGGGAACCGAACGTTCCAAGTCCGGATGATGCGGGCGCTCCGGCGCCGGTGAACGGCCGGCGGGCTCCGGGCGCCGGGCAATTGCCCCGGGTATCCGGCATTTTTTTGCCCACCCCCCGGTGCCGCATCGGCGGATCGGGCGGTGATGATGGGGCGCACCTTTGCCCGTCACCCGCACTCTCGGGCGGCCGCGCCCGCGCGCCGGCCGTCCACCGCCCCAGGGAGAGCCCCTCTTGGCAGCCGACCATCCCGCCGACCGCCGGACCCGGCCCGCCCTCGCCATCGTCGGCGCGGGGCCGCGCGGGACGAGCGTTCTGGAGCGGATCTGTGCCTCGGCCGCCGAACTGGCCCCGGGCGCCTGTCTCACCGTCCATGTCATCGATCCCGCGCCGCCCGGCGCCGGCCAGGTGTGGCGCACCGCCCAGCCGCCCGAGCTGCTGATGAACACCGTGGCGTCGCAGGTCACGCTGTTCACCGACGACAGCGTCGAGTGCGCAGGTCCGATACGTACCGGGCCGAGCCTCTACGCGTGGGAGGGGTGCGAGGTCGGCCCGGACGACTATCCGGGGCGCGCGCTGTACGGCCGCTATCTGGAGTGGGTCTTCCGCCACACGGTCCGTACCGCGCCCGAGGAGGTGACGGTCGTGGCGCACCGGGCCTGTGCCGTGCGGCTGGCCGAGGGGCCCGACGGCTCACAGTCGCTGACCCTCGACGACGGCCGGACGCTGGACGGCCTGGGGGCGGTGGTCCTCGCGCAGGGGCATCTGCCGGCCGTCGCGGACCCGGAGCAACGGCGCCTGGCCGACTACGCCGCCGGGCACGGTCTGCGCTATCTGCCGCCCGCCAACCCCGCCGATCTCTCCGCCGCCCTGGAGGCGCTGGCCCCGGGCCGCCCGGTACTGCTGCGCGGCCTCGGCCTCAACTTCTTCGACCACATGGCGCTGTTGACGACGGCCCGCGGCGGCCGGTTCGTCCGCGGCGGCGACGGGTCGCTGAGCTATCTGCCGTCCGGACGCGAACCCCGGTTGTACGCGGGCTCCCGGCGCGGCATCCCGTACCACGCGCGCGGTGACAACGCGAAGGGCGCGCACGGCCGTCATCTGCCGCTGCTGCTCACACCGGACGTGATAGCGGCCTTCCGCAAGCGCGCGGACTCCGGCGATCTGCCCGACTTCCTGGCCGAGGTCTGGCCTCTGGTGGCCAAGGAGGTGGAGGCGGTCTACTACGAGGCGCTGCTGGTGCGGCGCGGTGCGGACGGTGCGGCGCGGCTCCGCTTCCGGGAGCGTTTCCTGGCCGGCGCACACCGCGGCACCGACGAGGCCGCGGCGCTGGACGCCTGCGGGATCGCGCCGGCCGAACGCTGGGACTGGGACCGGGTCGCCCGGCCGCACGTGGACCGGTCGTTCGCCGGCCGCCCGGCCTTCCGTGCGTGGTTGCTGGAGCATCTGCGCGAGGACGTCGCACACGCCCGGCAGGACAATGTCTCCGGACCGCTCAAGGCGGCCCTCGACGTGCTGCGCGATCTGCGCAACGAGCTGCGGCAGATCGTCGACCACGGCGGGCTGGCCGGCGTATCCCGCCGCAACCACCTGGACCGCTGGTACACCCCGCTCAACGCCTTCTTGTCCATCGGGCCGCCGCGGCGCCGGATCGAGGAGATGACCGCGCTGATCGAGGCGGGGGTGCTGGAGGTGATCGGCCCCCGGATGACGGTCCGGCTCGGCGCCGCCGACGGCAACGGGCCCGGTTTCACGGCGCATTCACCGGAGGTTCCGGGGTCGGAGGTGACGGCGACGGCACTGATCGAGGCGCGGCTGCCGGAACCGGACGTCCGGCGCACCGCGGACGCGCTGCTGGCCCGGCTGCTGGCCGACGGCGGCTGCCGGCCGCACACCGCGGACGGCTACGAAACGGGCGGGATCGATGTGTCGGCGAGCCCGTACCACCTGGTCGAGGCCGACGGCGGGCGCCATCCGCGGCGGTTCGCGGTCGGGGTGCCGACGGAGGGCGTGCACTGGGTGACGGCAGCGGGGGCGCGCCCCGGGGTGGGGTCGGTCACCCTGGCCGACACGGACGCGGTGGCGCGGGCGGCGCTACGGGCCGCGGTGACGGGTGCGGGGCCGGGGGCGGGCTCGGGTGGAGGTGCGGTTCCGGACACCGGCGCGGTTCCGGACGCCGGCCCGGCCGCTTCGGGCCAAAGGTCCCATTTGGCCAGAGGTTGAACTTGCAAGTACTGATTAGGTTCCCCTAACCTTCGCCTCCAACGGTGACCTCGTCCCCAGAAACCGTAGGAGTCCCCACATGTCCGCACCTCTGACGTCCTTCACCCAGAGATCGGCCCCGCACGCGCACGCGCTCTTCCGCATCGTCGTCGGGCTGCTCTTCGCCTGCCACGGAGCGTCCTCGCTCTTCGGCGTCCTCGGCGGCGCCATGGGCCAGGGCGGCACCGTCCCGACCGGCGCCTGGCCCGGCTGGTACGCCGCGGTGATCCAGCTGGCCGGCGGCCTCCTCGTGATGCTCGGCCTGGGCACCCGCCCCGCGGCGTTCATCAGCTCCGGCTCGATGGCGTACGCGTATTTCTCCGCCCACCAGGGCTCGGCGCTGTGGCCGATACAGAACGGCGGCGAGGCGTCCGCGATGTTCTGCTGGGCCTTCCTGCTGATCTTCTTCATAGGCCCCGGCTCGTGGGCTCTCGACCGGGTCTTCTTCGGCGAGCGCGAGCAGGCGCAGGCTCCCACCGCTCACCAGGAGCCTTCCGCCGCCTGACGCATCACCCCCGGCGGGCCCGGCACTTCCGGCCCGCCCCCGCACGGCCCGTACGGCACCGCCGCCGTACGGGCCGTGCGGCGTCCGCGGGGCGAATCCCGACGCGATACCGCCCCCTCACGCCCCGTCACTTTCCCCGCATTTACTCGCCTTCTCCCGCATTCCCCCCCGGCCTCCCGCCCGCAAAGGCCAGGCGTACGCTGTATGGCTGTAGGGCCGCCCCTGCCGCACCGAGCGACGTCGCGGCGGGGTTCCGTACCGGGAGTAGGACGTTGCTGGAGAGCCTGGGGTCCCTTCGCGGCACCCCGTGGGTGTATGTGATCGTCAGTCTCTCGATCGTCCTCGATGTGTTCGTCCCGATCCTGCCCAGCGGCGTCCTGGTGATCACCGCGGCCACCACGGCCGCCGGCGCCGGCACCGCGGCGGACGCGGTCGGCGGCGTCCATGCCGCCTCCGTGCACACCGGCGCCCACCTGGCCGAGATGGTCTCCCTGGTGCTGTGCGCGGCCACCGCCTCGGTGCTCGGCGACATGGTCGCCTACCGGCTCGCCTGGCGCGGCGGCGACCGCTTCGACCGCGCCATCGGCCGCTCCCGTCGTCTGACGGCGGCGCAGGAACGGCTGGGCGCGGCGCTGACGCGAGGCGGCGGCGGCATCGTCGTGCTGGCCCGCTTCGCACCCGCCGGGCGCTCCGTGGTCAGCCTGGGCGCCGGCGTCGCGCACCGTACGGTCCGCGAGTTCCTCCCGTGGTCCGCACTCGCGGGTCTCGCCTGGGCCGCCTACAGCGTGAGCCTCGGCTACTTCGGCGGGCACTGGCTCGGCACGTCCTGGGTGGGCACCGCCCTCTCCGTCATCGCCCTCTTCGCCGCCGGGTCGGCCGCCGCCTTCCTGATGCGCCGCCCGGACCGCCGCACGGCGCACTGACGGCCGGGGACCGTCGCCCGCCCGGCGTCCGGAGGAGCGGCCGCCGGCAGGCGCGGCCCCGGACAGCCGCCCCCGCACGGCGGGGCGAAAACCCTTGGCCGGTTGTCGGACCCCGGTGCGACGATGAAGCGCATGAGCGGCACCCACGAAAGCAACGGCCCGCACGCCACCGGCGACAGCGCGCCGCGCGCCCCGGTCCCCGCCACCTGGCACCCCCGCCCCGAAGCCGCCGAGGACGTGCCGGCCGTCCGCCGGATCAACCTCGCCGCCTTCGAGACGGCCGGCGAGGCGGACCTCGTCGATGCCCTGCGCCATGACCCGGCGGCCTGGCTGCCGGGCCTGTCCTACGTCGCCGAGGCACCGGACGGCACGCCCGCCGCCCATGCCCTGCTGACGCGCTGTCATGTCGGCACGGTCCCGGCCGTCGCGCTCGCCCCGTGCGCGGTACTCCCCGCGTACCAGAAGTGCGGTGCCGGCAGTGCGGTGATCGGGGCGCTCCTGGAGGCCGCGCGGGCGGCCGGTGAGCGGACCGCGATCGTGCTCGGCCATCCGCCGTACTACCCACGCTTCGGCTTCGCACCGGCCGCCGACCGGTTCGGCATCCTGCCCCCACAGCCCTGGCCGGACGAGGCCTTCATGGCGCTGCCCCTGGACGGTTCCCTGCCCCCGCGCGGCACGGTGCGCTACGCCGCGGCGTTCGGCATCGCCTGACGCCGGCTCCGCCCTGCCCGGCTTCGGGCCCTCCAGGCCTCGGCGCTGCGCCGTGCCGGTCCGGCCTGCGCCCATCCGGCCTGCGCCGACCTGGCCCGGTCCGGCCCGTGCTGCCGACGGTACGGCCAGGGGCGGTCCCGATCCGGAGTAAAGTCAACCGTCACACCACCCCGCCCACCGACTCCTGCGAGCGCCTCACCGTGCCCCGGCGCCGGACCGGCGCCGCGCCGCGGCACCCCTGGGACGGGCCCGAACCCACACGCGAGGCACATTTCGGTGAACCAACCGCCGGTCGTCGAATGGACCGAGGCCGACGAGGCCCGTTCCGCCCGTTGGCGCTCCGAGAACGGCGCCCCGCCACCCCGCCGCATCGTCATCGCGGACGACCGGACGAAGGCCGACGACGCCTACAAACTCGCCTGCGAGGGCACCGCGCTGCTGTGGCGCGGCGACTTCCACAACGCCCGCCAGTTGCTGACGGCGCTGGCCCGCCGCATCGACCGCCGCCCGCGCAAGGCGCCGCCCGCCGATGCCACCCAGGCGTTCCATGTGCACCGCGCCGCCCAGAATCACCGCGCCCGCATCCTGGGCATGCTGCTGGTTCCGCTCGACGCGACCCTCGCCGTCCCGCTGCACCGCGCCCCCGACGTCCGCGAGGCCTGCGCCAGGGCGTACGGCCCCGGCGAGCCCGCCGCCGCGGAAGCCGCAGCGGAAGCCGCAGACGGCACCGAGGGCCCGGACCCGACCGCCTCCCTCGTCTCGCTGCGCGAACTCCTCGCGCTCGTCGGCGCCAACGAATGGCGCAGGAAGGGCGTCGAGATCCCGGCGCTCGGCGGCGACCGTATCCACCCGCATTACGGCGTCTTCTCCCCGGCCCGCGGCGAGTATGTGGACCTGGTGGCCGAGGCGCCGCTGCCCCACGACGAGCTGGCGTTCGACATCGGCACCGGCACCGGCGTACTGGCCTCGGTGCTCGCCCGGCGCGGTGTGCGCAGGGTCGTGGCCACCGACCAGGATCCGCGGGCGCTGGCCTGTGCCCGCGAGAACACCGAACGCCTGGGCGTCGCCGGTCAGGTGGAGGTGATCGAGGCCGACCTGTTCCCGGCCGGCCGTGCCCCGCTGATCGTCTGCAACCCCCCGTGGGTGCCCGCAAAACCGACCTCCCCCGTGGAGCACGCGGTGTACGACCCGGGCAACCGGATGCTGCACGGCTTCCTGAGCGGCCTCGCGGACCATCTGACCCCGGACGGCGAGGGCTGGCTGATCCTCTCCGACCTGGCCGAACACCTCGGCCTGCGCCCGCACGCCGAACTCCTCGACGCCTTCGCCAAGGCCGGCCTCACGGTCCTGGACCGGCTCGACATCACCCCGCGCCATCCGCGCGCCCGCGACACCTCCGACCCGCTGCATGTGGCCCGCGCGGCCGAGGTCACCTCCCTGTGGCGGCTGGGCCTCGCGGACCGGGGTGCGTCTCTCCAGTAGGGCATGCCCCGCCCGTCCGGCCCCGAGGACCGTCCCCCTGAGGGCACGCTCCTCGGGGCCGCCCCGCCCGTTTTGCCGTACCTCTGAGCATCCCGGCCTGCCACCGGCCTGGCCACCGACCGGGGGCGTACGGCCGGCGCCCCGCCCCTCAGGCACGATGGACGCACCATGGATTCCCGGCACCTCCTCTCCCGCGCCCGTCGGCTCGCCGCCTCCGCGACTCCCGGCCGGCGCCGGCTGCTCGGCATCACCGGACCGCCCGGCGCCGGCAAGTCCACCCTCGCCGCCCACCTCGTGGCGGAGCTGGCCGGGCAGGCGGCGCTCGTACCGATGGACGGCTTCCATCTCGCCGAGGCGGAGTTGCGCCGGCTGGGCCGTACGGACCGCAAGGGCGCGCCGGACACCTTCGACCCGGCCGGCTATGCCGCACTGCTGGCGCGCCTGCGCTCCCCTGAGCCGGACACCGCCGTCTACGCCCCGGCCTTCGACCGCCGTATCGAGGAGCCGGTCGCCGGCAGCATTCCCGTGGCACCCCACATTCCGCTCATCGTCACCGAGGGCAACTACCTCCTCCTGGAATCCGCCCCGTGGCCGCGGGTCCGGGCGCTGCTCGACGAGGTCTGGTACGTGGAGCTGGACACGCCGGAGCGGATCCGGCGGCTGGTCGACCGGCATGAGCGCTTCGGTCGTCCGCGCGCCGAAGCCGAGCGGTTCGTGCACGCCTCGGACGAGGCCAACGCCCGTGTCGTGGCGGCCACTCGGGACCGCGCCGACCTCGTCATCACCTTCGCACCCGAAGAGGCCCCACCTCCGCCGACCGCATAACCCCGCTCCCCCGCCGCTGTCTTCCGGCGAGCAGCCCGGCCACCGACAGCGCGCCCCACCCCGCGGACACCGCGGCCGCCTTCAGCTTGCGGTCGCGGCCCGGCAGCGTCGCGCCGAGGAGTACGGCGTCCCCGAAGTCCGCCGCCATCCGCACATACGCGGCGGTGCGCAGCGCCTGGCCCTCCGGCGCCAGCGCCATCGCCAGCCCGCTCACCGCATCCCGCCAGGCCAGCGGGCGCAGCGAGGTCCGGGTCGCCGGCTCGGTCCGCCCCTCGGCGTCGACCAGCCCCGAGGGCCGCGCCAGCAGATCGGGCGCCACCGCCACCGCCACTCCGTACACGGCCGTGGCCACCCCGACCGCACGCAACAGACCGACCTTCATGGGCCGTCCACCTTTCTCGTCCACCGTCCGAGCGGGCTCCGTCATGCCCACCGCCTCATCAACTCCTTTCCGCGGCAACCCTCTTCCCAAACGACATCGCCGATGTCATCATGACATCATGAGTGTCATTGAGGGGGATGTGCAAGGGAGCGTCGACGAGGTTGCCGAAGAGGATGTCGAAGGGGACGCCGTGAGTGTCGTCGCGAGCCATACCGAGCGTGCCGGCGGCGGGGATCCGACGCCCGCCGAAGACCTGCTGTACGGCGTCATCCGACGCCTGTGGCCACTGCACCGCACGGTCGTCCGCGCGGTGGAGCACGAGCTGGCGGGCACGGGCATGACGGCCGGCGAACACGCCCTGCTGGACGCGCTGCGCAGCGAAGGCCCGCAGACCGTGCCGCAGTTGGCGCGCGCCATGGGGCTCGACCGGCAGCCGGTGCAGCGCTGGGTGAACCACGCCGCGGAGCTGGGTCTGGTCGTGACGGCCCCGAACCCCGCACACCGCCGCTCCTCCCTGATCCGGCTCACCGCCGAAGGCACGGCGGCGATAGGCGGCATCCAGGCGTTCGAGGCGTCGGAGCTGCGCCGGCGGCTGGCCGATCTGCCCGCCGGGGACGTCCGTACCGCACTGCATGTACTGGACCGGCTCGGCGAGGAATTCCGGCATCTGGCGAACGGCCCGCGCAGTGCGCCGGAGGAAAGCGACAGTCAGGGCAGTTGCGGCAGTGACGGCAATAGCGATGACAATGGCATCACGCCCGCTTCACCGCATCAGGTACACAAAGGACGGCCCGCAAGATGACCCGAGGAATCACCGCCTGGTCCGAGATCGACAACGGCATCGTGCCGGTCGACGACGGCGAGCTGTTCTACGAGACGGCCGGCTCGGGCCCCGCGGTGGTGCTGCTCCACGGCGGCATGCTCGACCAGCACATGTGGGACGAGCAGTTCGCCTGGCTGGTGAACTCCGGCCTGCGCGCGATCCGTTACGACTTCCGCGGCCATGGACTGTCCTCCACCGTGGCCGGCGACTACGCCAACCACGACGACCTGTGCGCCCTGCTCGACGCGCTCGATGTCCCCGACGCCGTCCTCGTCGGCCTCTCCCATGGTGCGCGGGTCGCGCTCGACACCGCCATAGCCCACCCGGACCGGGTGACGGCCCTCGCGCTCGCCTCCCCCGGGATCAGCGGCCGCGCCTTCACCGACCCCTTCCTCCTGGAGCACATCAAGGCGCAGGTGGCGGCGATCGGCGCCCCCGACGGCGCGGAACGCTATGTCGAGCACTTCCTGCGGATGTGGGTGGACGGACCGCATCGCGAACCGTCCGCGGTGCACCCGGGATTCCGTGAGCGGATGCGCGCCTCGGCGGAGGCCAATGTGGAGGTGCATGCCGACGGGGCGGGCGCCGGTATGCCCCTTGAGGTCGGCGCCGCCGACCGCCTCGGCGAGATCCGGGTGCCGACGGTCGTGTTCGACGGTGACCTCGACAGCAGCGACATCTCCGCCAACGCCCATGCGATAGCGCTGACCGTCCCCGGCGCCCGAAGAGTCCGGATACCGGGCGCGGCCCACATGGTCAATCTGGAGAACACCGCGCTCTTCGACCACGAACTCCATGCCTTCCTCTCGGCCCTGGAGTACTGACGCCCCGCGACCACCGATCGCCCACCGCCCAGGGCCCGGCCCCGCGAACCTCGCACCTCCCGGGCGGCAGTTAGAGTGACCGGGCCGTGGTGTACGGGAAGACCGGTGACGGACCGTGTGGTCCCAGTCCGGAGCGGCCCTCGCCACTGTGATCGGGGAGTCTTCGCCCCTTCCACCGGCGCACGACGCGCCGGTGGCGCCACTGACCGCAGCCCGCGGCCGGGAAGGCGGGGGCGGACGCGTACACCCTCCCCCAAGCTCTCAAGGAGCAGGGTGGTACCCCCAAGCCAGGAGACCGGCCACGGCATCTCACGAACTGATCCACGAGGTGCTGGAGCGTGACCGCCGGATGGCCCTGTCCACCGATACCCGCAACACCCCTGCTTCCGCCGCTTTCCGCTGGCGCCGGCAGGACACCGTCCGCACCGCGGGCCTGATGGCCGTCATAGCCGGTCTGCACGTCGTCGCCTTCGGCGTGCTCTTCCTGCTCGTGGTCCCCCATCACTACGCCGTGGGCAGCCAGGTCTTCGGTGTCGGGCTCGGCATCACCGCCTACACCCTCGGCATGCGGCACGCCTTCGACGCCGACCACATCGCCGCGATCGACAACACCACCCGCAAGCTGATGGCCGACGGAAAGCGGCCGGTGTCGGTCGGCTTCTGGTTCGCCCTCGGGCACTCCAGTGTCGTCGTCGCGATGGCGGCCCTGGTGGCGGGCGGCGCCCAGCTCGCGGGCACGCTGCTCAACGACGAATCCCGTACGCACCAGATCCTGGGCACGATCGGCACGACGATCTCGGGTACGTTCCTCTACCTCATCGCCGCCCTGAACCTCATCGCGCTGGCCGGGATCTGGCGGGTCTTCCGCGGTATGCGCAACGGCCACTACGACGAGGCCGAGCTGGAACAGCGCCTCGACGCACGCGGCTTCATGAACCGCTTCCTGGGCCGGTTCACCCGCTCGATCACCCGTCCCGGCCAGATGTTCCCGCTCGGCTTCCTCTTCGGGCTCGGCTTCGACACCGCGACCGAGGTGACCCTGATGGTGATGGCGGGCAGCGGCGCCGCGGCCGGCCTGCCCTGGTACGCGGTGCTGTGTCTGCCGCTGCTCTTCGCCGCCGGGATGAGCCTGTTCGACACCCTCGACGGGACCTTCATGAACTTCGCCTACCAGTGGGCGTTCTCCAACCCGGTGCGCAAGGTCTACTACAACCTCACCATCACCGGCCTGTCGATCGCCGTCGCCTTCTTCATCGGCACGATCGAGCTGGTGACCGTGCTGCACGACAAGCTCGCCCTCAACGACCCGCTCACCGGCTGGATTTCCGGCCTCGACCTCGACAATGTCGGCTTCCTCATCGTCGGCCTCTTCGTGGTGGTGTGGGCCGCGGCGCTGGCGTACTGGCGACTGGCCGGCGTCGAGAAGCGCTGGGCGGCGCGAACGAAGCCGACGCCGCAGGCGGAGCCGACGGAACAGGCAGAGCAGGCGGAGCAGGCAGAGCAGGTGGAGCAGGCCGCGCCGGGCGCCTGAGGCACCTCAGCCCCAGCAGCCCCGTACGCAGCCGCCGCCCGTATCACCGCCCGTGCCCGTACCGCCGCCCGGGCGCGGCTGCCCGGTCAGGTGGCCGAACCGGCCGCCGCGCCCGTCATCAGATCCGGCCCCCAGCGCTCCAGCGCCGCCGCCAGGTCGAGGGGCAGCAGCCGGTCCGGCTGGTCCGGGCCCGGCCAGTCCTCCCGCGGGACCCGCCACATCACCTCGAACTCGATGCCGTCCGGGTCCTTGGCGTACAGCGACTTGGCGACGAGGTGATCACTCGACCCCACCAGCGCGCCCCGCTCGACGAGCCGTGCATGTGCCGCGACGAGTTCGCCGAGCGTGCCGGTCTCCCAGGCCAGGTGGTAGAGCCCGACCCGACCGGCCTCGGGCCCCGGTGCGTCCGGTCCCACCGCGAACAGCGCCAGGTCATGGTCGTTGAGCGAGCCGGGCGCGCGGAGGAACGCGGCCCGTCCCGGAATCTCGGTCCCCACCTCGAGCCCGAGGGTGTCGGTGTAGAAAGCGACCGACCGCGCCACATCGCGGACGTAGAGCACCGCGTGGTTAAGACGTCGTACGGACATGAAGCCTGCTCTCCGTTTCTGCCGCAGCGGTACGACCAGGGGCCGCTGCGCCCTCCCCACACTGCTCTACCCCGCCCGTCCCGTCCCTGCCCGGAATCCCCGGGCCGGTATCCGGAGGGTCTCCGGCCCGAGGGCCGAGGGCCGAGGTCCGGGGTCGGGTCACTTCCGGACCAGAAGCACCACGCCTGCCAGCACCCCGCCCAGCACCAGCGCGGCCACGCCGTAGCCCGCCCGATGGGCGCGCAGGCCCGGCAGGACGCGGTCGACGGCGTAGCGGCCGGGCCCGGTCAGCGCCAGCGCCGCCGCACCGGCGGTCAGCAGCAGCTCGTACTCCACGCCCTTGGGCGCGAAGAAGCCCCCGCCCCACTTCACGGCGAGGGCATTGATCATCGTGCCGACGACCGCTGCCGCGGCGAGCGGCGTGAGCAGCCCGGCCACGAGCCCCAGCCCGCCGAGCGTCTCGCTCAGCCCGGCGACGACGGCCATCGTCTTGCCCGCCGGATAGCCGCTCATCGTGAAGAACTGCGCGGTCCCGTCCAGCCCCGGACCTCCGAACCAGCCGAACAGCTTCTGGGCGCCGTGGGCGGCCATGGTCAGTCCGAGCGCGATCCGCAGCAGGAACAGCCCGGTGTCGTAGCCGTGCGGCGAGGGGGCGTGGCGCGTCGGGGTGCCGATACGGGCGGACTGGAGAGTGCCGAGGGGGGAGGTCATGGGGAGCGCTCTTTCGCATGTCGGGGACGGGTCCGCGAGGCGCCGCGGACAATTACTTGAAACTTCAAGTCACATCCCGACGATACACAGCGGCCCCATGGCGAATAACAGCGCGTAGCGCCGGCCCCGAGAACATCCCCCGCCCGCCCCACGCCCTCCCGTGAACCCCGCCTGCCCGGCCCGGCACCGGTCAGGGTGCGGCGGGCGGGACCGCCGCGGCCGCCGACCGCTGCCCGAGGAACGCGGCGATCGCCCGGTCGAAGTCGGACCGTGCCACCGCCGGCCGCGGATTGGCGGCGGCCGCCTCCCGCTGCGGCGCCAGTGCCGCGGCCACCGCCAGCTTGGCGGCCCGGATCGCCGCGGGCGGCTGCTCGGCGACGGCGGCGGCGAGGCCGGAGGTGCGGGCGGCGAGGCGCTCCTCGGGCACGCTGTCGTCCGCGAGCCCGAGGTCCACCGCGCTACGGGCATCGACCAGTCGGCCGGTGTAGAGCAGCTCCCGCGCCGCGGCAGGTCCGGCCAGCGCGACCATGCGTGCCGCGAAGGCCGGACTGGCGAGGATGCCGAGCCGGGCGATCGGCATCCCGATGCGTGCACTGTCCGCCATGAACCGCAGGTCGCAGGCGAGAGCGAGCTGACAGCCCGCCCCGGCGGCGACACCGCGGATCTCGGCGATCACCGGAACGGGACAGTCCTCGATCGCGGTGAACGCCGCTTCCATGTGGGCGAAGGACTCCTCGACGTATCCGGAATCCGCATCCACCCAATCGGTCATGTTCGAGCCGGCGCAGAACGTGTCGCCGTGCCCACGGATCACCAGCACCCGCAGCGACGAGTCTGCTCCCAACTCCCCTACCTGGCGGGCCAGTTGCGCCCAGGCCTGGCCGGGAAGGGCGTTGCGCCGGCTGCCGTCACCGATGCGGATCTCCGCGACGCCGCCGGACCAGGACGTGGCGATGGCGGGTTCGGGAGCGGGCCGGGAGGTCACTTCGCGGCCTTCCGCTCGCGGAGAGCGGCCAACTGCCGTGGGCCGACGCCGAGGCCGGTCAGGACCTGCGCGGTGTGCTCCCCGTGCCGGGGCGGCGGGGTGCGCACGGCCGCCGGACTGCCGGACAGCTTGATGGGAGAGGCGACGGTGCGCAGGGTGCCGGCGTCGGCGTGCTCGATCTCGGCGACCATCTCGCGCGCGAGGACCTGCGGGTGCCGCAGGGCCTGGTCGACGGTGTTGATCGGGCCGACCGGCACCTCCGCCTCGGTGAGCAGCTCGGCCCACTCCTGGGCACCGCGTGCGCTCAGCGCCCGTTCGATGAGCGGGAGCAGTTCCTCACGATGGCGGACCCGGTCGGGGTTGGTCGCGAACCGTGGATCGTCGGCCAGCGCGGCGAGTCCGATCGCGGTGGCGAAGCGGCGCCACAGGCCGTCGTTCCCTGCGGCGACCATGAGGTGACCGTCGGCCGTGGGGAACGCCTGGTAGGGCACGATCGTCGGATGCGCCGAGCCGTAGCGCTGCGGCACGTTGCCGGAGGCGAAGTACCCGGCGGCGACATAGCTCAGCCAGGCCACCTGCCCGTCCAGCAGCGAGACATCGACCCACTCGCCGCTGCCGGTGTGCTCGCGGTTGCGCAGGGCCGCGAGGACCCCGATGGCGGCCCACATCCCGGCGGCGAGATCGGCCGGGGACACCCCGAACCGCACGGGCGGGCCCGCGGGTTCCCCGGTCACGCTCATGACGCCGCTGACCGCCTGCGCGATCGCGTCGTAGCCCGGCTCGCTCCGGTACGGCCCGGTCTGCCCGTAACCGCTGATGGACGCGTACACGACGGCGGGATTGCGGACGCGGACGTCCTCGTAGCCCAGGCCGAGGCGGGCCGCGGTGCCGGGCCGGAAGTTCTCCACGATCACATCGGCGCTGTCGGCCAGCTCCTGTATCAGGCGCAGGCAGTCGGGGTCCTTGAGGTCGACGGCAATGCCCCGCTTGTTGCGGTTGACGCTGTGGAAGTACGCCGCGTCCTCGCCCTGGAAGGGGGGACCCCAGGCGCGGGTGTCGTCGCCGGAGACGGTGTCCTCGACCTTGATCACATCGGCGCCCAGATCGGCCAGCATCATGGTGCAGAACGGCCCGGACAGGATGCGGGAGAGATCGAGGATCTTCAGACCGGTCAGTACGCCGTCGTGGACGAGCCAGGGCGGGGGGTGGGGTGTGGTGCGCATTGCGGTGTCACGCCTCTGTTCTGTTCCTGTGGTGTCGCCGGGGGTCCGGAAGGTCAGTCGCGTCCGAAGGTCAGTCGCCCAGTTCGAGCAGCAGCTCCATGCAGATGGCGGTGGCGTCGAGGAAGTAGTCGACGCGCAGGTTCTCGTTGGGCGCGTGGTTGGCCTGGTCGGCGTTGGCCAGCGGCAGACCGATGCTCGGCACGCCGAGGATCCCGGTGAAGATCCAGTCGGGAAGGGTGCCGCCGTACGCGGGAATCAGCAGCGGGTCGCGCCCGCTGACCCGGGAGATGGCACGCGCCACCCTGGGCGTGTACGGATTGTCGATCGGGGTCCGGGAGGCCGGTACGCCACCCTTCTTGGTGACCGTCACCTCGGGGGCATGGGTACGCAGGTGTGCGGCCACGCGCTCGAAGACGGTCTGCGGATCCTGGCCCGCCGTCAGCCGGATGTCGATGCCCGCCTCGGCGGTGTCGGGGATGATGGTCCGGTCCACGTCACCCGTGGTGATCCCGTTGATCGTCAGCGTGGGACGGTCGGCCAGCCGCTCGTAGAAGGACAGCCCGTTGAAGGCGGGGTCCATCTCGGTCAGCCCGATGTCCCCGAGGACCTGCGGCAGATCGAGCGGAAGCGCGGTGAACGCGGCACGGTCGGTGTCGGACAGCGGTTCGCGCCCGTCCTCGAACCCCTCGACGAGAACCCGGCCGCCGGCGTCCTTCAGGCAGGCCAGCGCCTGGACCAGCTGCCATGCCGGATTGGGCGCGACATTGCCGAAGTTGCCGGAGTGCAGGGGACGGCCGGCGCCGGTCGCCCGGAGCCCGAGACGGAGCATGCCGCGCACCCCGTGCGAGACGCACCATTCCCCGGACTCGTGCACCGAACGGTCGCTCCAGACGACGAGATCGCAGTCGAACCGCTCGGGGTGCGCGCGCAGGATGCCCGCCAGTGAGGGACTGCCGATCTCCTCCTCCCCGTCGAGCACCACCGTGACCGAGCAGGGCAGCGCGCCGACATGCTCGTCGAACAGGCGCAGCGCCTGGAGGTGCGCGTAATGCTGCCCCTTGTTGTCACCGGTGCCGCGCCCCCAGATCCGCCCGTCGCGTACGACCGGGGCGAAGGGGTCGGAGTCCCACAACTCGCGCGGGCCGGTCGGCTGGACGTCGTAGTGGCCGTAGATCAGCACATGCGGCGCTCCGGCGGGCCCGGCACGATGGCCGACGACCAGCGGCCGGCCGTCGCCGACGAGCACAGTCGGGGTCAGCCCGGCCCGCTTGACCTCTTCGAGCGCGCGGTCGGTCGCGGCGGGAAACCCTTCGCCGGTCGCGCTCACCGCGGGCTGGCTGACGTAGTCCATCAGTCCGGCGATCAGCTCGTCCTGGCACGCGTCCACAAGGGAGCGCGGTGTGCCGGGGAGTTGGGCGCGGATCGGGGAAGCGTCCGTCATGGTGGGCCTCTTCTTTCGTGGGGTCGTCGGGCGTCGGGCGCCCTCGGGCTCGGGGGCCGGCAGGGGTGGGTTCGTCGGGCACCGGGTGCGGGTCCGCGGGCTTCGCGCGTGACGGGGCGCGGGGTCCGGCTGCCTCGTCGGGCGGGGGTCCGGATGTCCCGTCGGGCGGCGGGGTCGGCTGTCCCGTCGGGCACGGGGCCGCGGCACCCGGCTGCCGGGTCAGCGCAGGGCGAGGAAGCGCCGGCTCGCCAGCAGGGAGGCGATGCTCAGGACGCCGGCCACCATGATGTAGAAGCTCGGCGAGAGATGGCTGCCGGTCGCGCCGATCATCCAGGTGATGATCACGGGAGCGAAGCCGCCGAAGGACATCACGCCGATGTTGTAGCTCAGGGACAGACCGGTGCTACGGGTCGCGGTCGGGAACGCCTCGGACATCAACGCGGGCAGCGCACCGAAGTAGCAGGCCTTCAGCACACCGAGGATGAACATCACCACGCCCATGACCAGCAGCGACGGGCTCCCCGACAGCAGCAGGAACAGGGGGTAGATGCTGAGCACCATCGCGATCCCGGCAAGGAGCATGATCTTGATACGGCCGACCCGGTCCGAGAGGTGACCGACCAGGGGCGTCACGGTCGTCAGCGCCACACCGGACACCGCCGCCCCGATGAAGCCGGCGGAGGGCGGCAGACCGAGGACCTCGTGCGCGTAGGTCGGCATGTAGACGATCACGTAGGTCACGGCGGTGGACATCACCATTGCGCCGACCATGAGGAGCACCCGCAGCTTCTGGTCCCGGAGCACTTGCCGGACCGGCGTCGTCGCGACCTCCCCCGCCTCGGCGGCATCGACGAATTCCGGAGTCTCCGGGACCTGGCGGCGAATCACATACCCGACCGGGCCGATCAGCAGGCCGATGAGGAAGGGAATGCGCCAGCCCCAGGAATCCAGCTGCGGTCCGGACAGCGTCAGGCTCAGTACGGTGCCGAAGGTCGCGGCCAGCAGAGTCGCCAGGCCCTGAGAGGCAAACTGCCAGCTCGCCATGTAACCGCGCCGCTCCGGCGCCTGTTCGGCCAGGAAGGCCGTCGCACTGCCGAATTCGCCGCCCGCCGAGAATCCCTGCAACAGGCGGGCCACCAGAATCAGGACCGGTGCGGCCATGCCGATGGATTCGTAGGTGGGCATCAAGGCGATCAGCAAGGTGCCGATCATCATGAGCCGAATCGTGAGCAGCAGCGAGGCCTTACGCCCGGTGCGGTCCGCATAAGTCCCCAGGACGAGTGCGCCCAAGGGCCTGACCAGATACGACACCCCGAACGTGCCGAAGGCGAGCATCAGGGAAACGGCCGGGTCGCCGGCCGGGAAGAACGCTTTGGAGATCGACACCGCGAAGAATCCGTACGAGGTCAGGTCGTACCATTCGAGCGTGTTTCCGGCCGTTGCCGCGAGTACGGCACGCCTCGCCCGATTCTTGCCCCGGGGCTTTTCGGCAATCATCTGACCTGTCTCTCTAGCGGTCGTCATGAGTGTTACTCCCTCGAATCGAGCAGGGCGAACTGTCGCGCAGGGTGGTACCGCCGATGGGTGAGTCCGAAGCGGAAGACGGGGACTCGTGAACTCGCTGAGCGATGACGCTAGAGGCGCCGGAGCGTTCACACAATCGCAACTTCTAGAACACCTGATTGCCCAGACGGCAACGCGGCGGTGAACGCTCTCACGCCGCCGGAAGATCCGCCCAGCGCGTGATCCAGCCGCGGTGGGCCCGGATGCCGTGCCGGACGGACAGAGCGGTGACGATGCCGCTCCCCCGCCCGTGCTCCTCCGGCATCCCGCCCTCGGCCGGTCGCCGGGCACCCGCCGCGGGACCGGCGTCGGTGACCTCGATACGCAGCGCACGGGGCCCTTCGGCGCCCGTCCGCGACAGTTGCAGCACAGCCGGGGGAAGGGCATGGCTGACCGCATTGGTCACCAGTTCCGAGATCACCAAAACCGCGTCCTCAATGGTGGCGGGAGGCAGATTCCAGCCGGTCAGGACCGTCTGCGCACGGCGGCGCACAAAGCCGACAGCCTCCGGGATATGCGGCAGCGGACAGAGGAAATCCGTGTCCCGGTACGGCATCGCGTGCGAGCCGGTGAATTCACTGGGGGCTGTCGCATTCATCGTTTTCCCCTGACTCGGCTGCCTGCGGGGGAGGATGCACACCTGGGCGGCGGAGGGAGCCTGGGCCGACCGCTGATCGACGAGGACGCCGCAAGGAGGAGGGGCGCTCATTTCGCCGTGTGGTCCGCCCGGCCGGTGAGCCCGCAGGGCATAGGACGACGGTAGGCACGCCCCGACCATTCGCACAATCGCAATTTATAGAACAAACCGTTGCCCTCAATGCAATAGCTCCATAAGCTGGCGCCATGCTGAACAGTCCGGCTCTTGAGTACTTCCTCGAGGTGGTCCGCACCGGATCGGTCAACGAGGCGTCCAGACGACTGCTGGTCGCCGGCTCGGCCATCAGCCGGCAGATCGGCAAGCTGGAGCAGGAAATCGGCGTCCCGCTCTTCGAGCGCCGGCCACGCGGAATGGTGCCCAGTGAGGCAGGTGCCCTCCTTGCCGCTTATGCGCGCCGCGCCGCACTGGAAACCGACCAGGTGCTCGCGGATATCCGCGGTCGCGGCCGGGTGGGAAGCGTCGTCCGTGTGGCGAGTTCACAGGGCGCCGCGCAGGAATTCCTCCCGCACGTCATGGCCGAATTCCGCAGGGAAAATCCGGGCACCACTTTCCAACTGCCCGTGGTGGCGCCCTCGTTGGCCACCCAAATGGTCCAGGACGGCTCGGTCGACCTGGCCGTCACCTTCAGCCTCGCCCCGGCACCCGACGTCCGTGTCATACACGCCCAGCGGGCCCCGCTCCAGGCCATGGTCAGATCCGATCACCCACTGGCCCAGCTCGACGAGATCCGCCTCCACGACCTCCTCCCCTACCCGGTCGCACTCACCGAAGTGGGCACCACGAACCGACGCCTCTTCGACCTCTGCTGCTCCATCGAGGGCATCACCTTCGAACCCCTGCTGGTCAGCTCGAGTTCCACCGCCCTGGCGACCTTCGTCAAGGAGACGAACGCCGTCTCGCTGACCGGCCACATCAGCGTGCATGAACGCCTGCGCATCGAAGGCCTGAAAGCCATCCCCCTCCTCAACCCGGAAATGCACCTGCGCACCATCCAGATCCAAGCCATGGCAGGCCGCCAACTCCCGGCGGTGGTCAGCGCATTCGCCGACCTCCTGATCGAGCAACTCGCGGAAACCGAGGTGTAGGAGGTTGCGCTTGCGGTGACTCAGGCTCCGGACGGGATGCGCCAGAGCGGGGCCTGATATTGCTCCGGGCGGCTGCTGAGCAGAAGGGACCTGAGGTCCTGGCGCTGGTTGCCGCTGAGCCCGAACGCCTCGGTGAGCCGGCGGAACGTGGTGTGCGTGATGCCGCGGCCCCGCGCCCCGGCCTCGAACTCGTCGAGCCGGCGGCCCACGGCTTCCGGATCGAGCTGCCGGGCGGGCCGGCTGCCGAACCGGCCCGCCTTTTCGCGCTCGTCGTCGATTTCGGAGAAGCCGCAGATCTCGCGGCTGCGCCGCTCGACCTCGTGCAGGTTCTCCGTCGCGAGGATGGCACCGGCGAGCTGGTTGCGGTCGAGGGCCGCGTCGAGGTCGGCCTCGTACACGGTGGGACCCTCGTCGGTGAGCGGGATCGGGAGCCCGGCGTCCCGCACTTCGCACATACCTCGCGCGCCCCGTGCCGTGGCGGCCAGCATGGCCGTGGCCTCGGAAGGGTGCCACTCCAGCACCGGGCCGACCGGCTGGACGTGCTCGGCGGTGAAGGTCAGGGCCACGGGGCCCAGCCGGTCGCGCAGGACGTCGGCGGGGAGCTCACCGTCGAGACCTGGGCCGGCGACCAGAAGCCGTACCGGAAAGTTGAGTTCACAGCACGCAGCAAGGGTGAGCGCGTCGGCAAGGGGGCTGCGAAGGGTGGGTTCGTCGCCGTGCGCGAGGATGTCGCCGCCCACGTCCAGGAGGTCCACGGTGTCCGGCTCCAGGTGCTGAACGAGCTCTTCGAGTTGGCGAATGATGCCCTCGGCGCCATGGTGCGGGTCGATGAGCGCGAAGGACTGCGGGAGCTCCGCGGCCAGCCGGGGAAGGGTGGAGCCCGCGGGGGCGATCGGGGCGGCGTCGGCGGGAACGGCCCGGACGCTTCGGGTGAGGGGGCGAAGGCCGGTGAAGTTGGCCGGCCCCCTCGGGCCCGGCACGGGGTCGACCAGGCGGCGGTCCCATGCGTAGGTGAACACCACCGCCGGAGTCTCACCCCCGTAGAGGGCCGCGTCCAGCATCGCGGCGGCGACGGCGTCACCGCCTCCTCCTGCTGCCACGATCAAGCGCGCCACGTGCGTCAGCGTACGGGCTGCCGTGCTGGCCACTCACTCTATAGTGGCCAGTGGCCATAGCCACTTACCTCAGGGGAACGGATGCCGAAGATCGAGGAGACCCGGCCGAAGTACCTTCAGATCGCCCACCACCTCCGCGATCAGATCCTGCGGGGCGACTTGCGGCCCGGCGGCGAAGTGCCGTCGGAGCGCCAACTGGCGGCGGACTGGGGAGTGTCGCGGCCGACCGCCGCGCGTGCGCTGGAGACCTTGAGGCACCAGGGGCTGGTCGAGAAGCGGCAGGGATCGGGCACCTATGTCCGGGGCCCGTCGGCCCATCGCCGCCCCCATGACCTGCACGGCCGCACCAAGCCGCCCGCGAAGATCTCCCCGCCGGGCGAGCACGCGGTGATGACGTCGGCGGGCCGCTCAGAAGCCCCGGATCACGTGGCGAAGTCGCTGAACCTGACGGCCGGCGCCCGCGCGGTGCACCGCCAATGGGTCACCAGGAACGATTCCGGGCCGATCGCCCTCTCCACCTCCTGGTTCGCTCCTGACGTGGGCGACCGCGCGCCGAAGCTCCTGGATCCCGACCGGATCCCGGACGGACCGCTGAGGTACGTCGAGCACATGACCGGACGTCAGGGAAGCCACGCCGAGGACCGGATGTGCGCCCGCCCCGCCACTGGGAACGAGGCCTCCGGCCTGGAGCTGAATCCGGGGTCGGCGGTGCTGATCGTGCACCACCTCGTCTACGACCTCACCGATCACCCTCTGGAGTTCGTGGAGGCGGCCTATCCGCCCCACCGCTGGGCGTTCGAGCAGGGGTATCCGCTCGGGTAGCGAGCGGCGACCGTCGACGCGCGGACGCTTGGGGGACATGCGAGGGACGCCCGAGGGATGAGCCTCGACTGGCCGAGGCCCCCGTCCGGCGAGTGGCTCCAGCCACTTCAGGAGCTTTCACGACCACTCCGAGGAATAAATGATCAAGGCCCAGGTTTCCGGGTTCATACCGGATGACCTGGGCCTTTGTCATTTACGTGGTAAGTGGGCACAGACGGATTTGAACCGCCGACATCTGCTTTGTAAGAGCAGCGCTCTACCGCTGAGCTATGCGCCCTGGCCGAGCCGACAGACTACCTTGCCTTCTGGGCTGCACTGCAAACCAGTGCTCGAAGTGCGAACTTACCGGCCGGTGTGTTCGTTTCCGGTGAGTGGGAGAATGACATTCGGTTCTGGGGCGATCCGATCGGGAGAGGGAAGTGACGGCGACAGACACGCAGCCGCACGAGCAGCGAGAACGCCGTCGCGGCCGTGGGAGCCCGCTCCGGGATGTGGTGGGGCTCGTGTTGCTGCCGTTGCCCTTGTTGGTGGCGATGGTGCCGATGTCGTTCGCGAGCGGCGGGACCCGGCGCTGGTTCGGGCGCGGGGAGAGTCAGCGGGCCGATGCGCAGGCCGCCAAGGATGCCGCGGCGGCGGCGTTCTACGAGCTGGACACCGCCCACCGTGACCTGCGGATCTCCATAGAGACGATCACCGCGGTCGACAGTTCGCCGGCCGCGCGGAAAGCGGCGGAGGACTACGAGGGCTTCGGCCGGCGGATCGACGAGGTGAGTCAGCGGTACATCACCGCGGTCGACTCCCACGATCTGGACCGTGACGATCTGGACGGCGCCGCGGTGGCGCGGGCCCGCGCCGATCTGACCCGTGCCAAGGAGGAGCTGGACCGCGTCAAGGGCGAGCTCGAACGGTTCGCGCAGGGGCTCGGGCCCCTGATGCAGACCGCCGAGACACAGCTGGCGCGGCTGGCCCCGGCCGTGGAGCGGGCGCGGCAGGCCCTGCTGGCGGCGAGCAATGCGCTGGACGCGGTCCGTGCGCAGGGGCTGCGGGCCGATGATCTCGCGACCCGGCTGGCGGCGCTCGGGCCCGAGCTGACCAAGCTCAATCAGGGTGCCGGACAGCACGGCGTGCAGGAGACGATCCGGCGCGCCGACGATGTGCTGCGCAAGGCCGAGGGCGTACGGGCCGAGGCCGAGCGGCTGCCGGGGAAGGCGGCGGAGCTCGACAAGCGGCTGGTGTCGCTGCGGACCCGGGCGCAGGCGATCACGACGCGTGCCGGCAAGGTCGACCCGGTCCTCAGCGAGCTGCGCCGGCGGTACAGCGCGGCATGCTGGCAGGACCTTCAGCAGGTACCGGAGCAGGCCACACAGTCCGTGCAGCAGGCCGAGGTCAAACTGCGGGAGGCGCAGCAGGCGCGTGACGAGCAGCGCTGGGCGGACGCCACGAGCCTGCTGGCGACCGTACGGGCGCTGCTGGACGGCACCGACGAGGCGGTGTCGGCGGCCGGTGACCGGTTGCAGCGGCTGGATGCGGTGTCGTTCGACCGGCAGAAGGAGATCGAGCGGACGCGCTTCGCGATCCGGGACGCGCAGCGGCTGGCGATGGCCGGACGCAGCACCCCCGATCCGCGGCATGCCGGGCCCCTGGACGATGCGGTGGCGCGGCTGGACCGTGCCGTGGCGGATCTGGAGGGGCGGCATCCGGACTGGTGGCACTTCCTGACGGAGACCGAGGCGGTACGGCAGACCGCGGCCCGGGTGGTGCAGGAGATTCGCGACGCCAGGGGCGGCACCGGGGCCAACGGCTGAGGGACCGCGGCCGACCGCTGAGGGACCGCGGCCTACGGCTGAGGGACCCGCGGGGCCCGGCCTGCTGTGCTCGCTGTCCGGGCGCGATGGCGTGATGTCCCCCGTGGACGGATCCTGGAGAGAAGCACGGCCCAGGCGGCACACCTGCGCAAAGGAGGCCGGAGATGGCTACAGGGGCTACTGGCCAGACCCTGCACGGGCCCTCGAACCCATTGCACCGGGTGAAGACCCACCACACACGGCTCGATGAGCATCTGCCCGTGGACCACCGGCTCAGCAAGGTCTACCGCATCGGCGCGGGGCTGATGGGCCTGGTCCTGGTCGCATTCGGCGTGCTCGGACTGACCCACCACATCGGGTTCTTCGACACCGGCGGCGACACCGTGGCCGGGCTGAACACCAACGGTGCCCTGAGCGTGCTCTCGATCGTCTTCGGAGCGATTCTCGTCGCGGGCATGGCGCTCGGCGGGAACTTCGCCTCGACCCTCAACATCGTGTTCGGCTGCCTCTTCCTTCTGAGCGGCTTTGTGAACCTGGCGCTGCTGGAGACCGACGCGAACTTCCTCGCCTTCCAGCTCCAGAACGTCCTCTTCAGCTTCGTGGTCGGGCTGATGCTGCTGGTCTTCGGGATGTACGGACGGGTCAGCGGCGGCCTTCCCCACGACAATCCGTACTGGCGCGCCCGGCACCCGGAGGAAGCGCAGCGGTTCGACCGCGGACAGCTGCGTCCCGTCTCCGGCATGACGGCCGCACGGCAGGCCGCGCGGGTCAAGATGCAGGGCGCCTCGCATGCCGGACGCGGTTCGCTCGGCGCCGGCACCAGCGGAAGCAGATCCCGTACGGGTTCCGGTACCGGTACGGGCACCGGCACCGGCGGCAAGAAGTCCTGAGCCGGGGCGAGGAGACGTCAGGGCGTACCGAGGTGGGATTGGGGTGCTCGGTACGCCCTGACGGCTGGTCCGGCACGGTGGCGCGGGCGGGACGGCGCGGGCGGGACGGCCGGGCCGGCGAGCACGGGGAGCGGAGCAGGGAGCACACGATGAGCCGTTCGGGGCACGACGCCGACTCCTCCATGGGGCACGGGAGCCACAGTGTGGCGGTCGAAGCGCTCGCCAGGCGGATCTTGAAGGGCACCTACCGCGAGGGCGACAGCCTCGTCATGCCGGAGGTGCGGGCGGAGCTGGACGTGACCCAGACCGTACTGCGTGAGGCGGTCAAGGTGCTGACCACCAAGGGCCTCCTCGATACCGACAAGAAGCGTGGCACGTTCGTCCGCCCCCGCGAGGACTGGAACCTCCTGGATGCGGACGTACTGCGCTGGAAGCTCGCGGCCGGTGTGTCGTCCGACTTCTTCGCCGATGTGCTCGAACTGCGCCGTTCCATCGAGCCCGCGGCGGCCGCGCTCGCCGCGGAGCGCCGTACGGACGACGATCTGGCGGCACTGGACGCCGCACTCAGCGCGATGGCCGCGACCGACAACGATCCGGTGCTGCTCGTCCGCGCCGATGCGTCGTTCCACACGGCGATGCTGATCGCGTCGAACAATCGCTTCTACGCGCAGATGCACCGGGTGATCGTGCCGGTGCTCGTCCAGCGCGACCGGGCGGTGCTCACCGCGGACGGCGCCTTCGAGCATCCGCATGCGGTCCATGCCGCGGTCGTCGAGGCCGTACGGAACCGGGACGTCGACGGGGCCTATATGGCGATGCTCGAACTGCTTGATCTGTCGGCGCGGGAGCATCCGTAGTCGGCGCGGGAGCATCCGTAGGGGGCGGCCGTAGGGGGCGGGGGGCTTCCGGGGCGGCAGCAGGGCGGCACCGGTTACCGCGATGACCTCGGTGGGCAGAACACCGCGCACGGGCCGGGCGCAACGCGCCGCACGGGCCCGACGGCATGGAACGCATCGCGCGCGCCCTGCCGTACGCCGCACCTCGCACGCCGCCGTCGCACGCCGCCCGCCGCACGCCGCACGCCGAAAGGACGGACCGGTCCATGAAGATCAGCCGCATCGAGACGTTCCTCGCCCCGCCGCGCTGGATGTTCGTACGGGTGGAGACCGATGAGGGCGTCGTCGGCTGGGGTGAGCCCGTGGTCGAGGGGCGGGCCGAGCCGGTCAGGGCGGCCGTGGAGGTGCTGTCCGAGTACCTCCTGGACCAGGATCCGGCGCGCATCGAGGACCACTGGCAGGTCATGACCAAGGGCGGCTTCTACCGCGGCGGGCCCGTCCTGTCGTCCGCCGTCGCCGGCCTGGACCAGGCACTGTGGGACATCAAAGGGAAGCGGCACGGTGTCCCGGTCCATCAGCTGTTGGGCGGGCCGGTCCGCGAGAGGATCCGCGCCTATGCATGGGTCGGCGGCGATGAACCGCATGCCATCCGCGACGCGGTCACCGCGCAGGTCGAGGCGGGCTTCACCGCCGTCAAGATGAACGGCTGCGGGCGGATGACGCCCGTGGCGACCCGCGCCGAGGTACGGGAATGCCTGCTGCGCGCCGAGACCGCCCGCGAAGTCCTCGGCGACGAACGGGACTTCGGCCTCGACTTTCACGGCCGGGTCTCGCCCGCCAACGCCCGCAGGCTCCTCCCCCTGCTGGCCGACTGCGCCCCGATGTTCGTCGAGGAGCCGGTCCTCTCCGATCACATGCAGGCCCTCCCTGATCTGGTCAATGCCTCCAGCATCCCGATCGCACTCGGTGAACGTCTCTTCACCCGGCGGGAGTTCCTTGCGCCTCTCCAGGCCGGCGTCGCGATCCTCCAGCCCGATATCTCGCATGCGGGCGGCATCTCCGAGCTGCGCCGGATCGCCGCGCTCGCGGAGGTGTACGGGGCGCAGCTCGCCCCGCACTGCCCGCTCGGCCCGGTCGCGCTGGCCGCGAGCCTCCAAGTCGCCTTCACCACCCCGAACTTCCTCATCCAGGAACAGTCCATCGGGATCCACTACAACCAGGGCGCCGAGTTGCTGGACTATGTGCTGGACCCGGAGCCGTTCCGCTTCCACGGCGGGTCACTGCTGCGGACCGACCGCCCCGGGCTCGGTGTGGAGGTGGACGAGACCGCGGTGCGGGCGGCGGACGAGCGGGGCCATACCTGGCGGAACCCCGTGTGGCGCCATGAGGACGGGGCGTTCGCGGAATGGTGAGGGGTCCCCGTAGGGGAAGACCTGCGCCCACCGGGGAAGACCTGTCCCTGTATGGGAAGACCTGCTGCCGTAAGGGAAGACCTGTCCCCGTAAGGGAAGGCCTGTCCCCCGTCGTGGGGAACCCGTAACTCCGGCCCGCCGGTGCAACCGCCCCCGGTGCCCAGCACCCGCGACCCGGTACCGGCGGCGAACACGCAGGTCAACCCGAACGCTCCAGGCTTGTCCCATGCTGCACACTCCACCCGCCCGTCCCTCCGGCCCGGAATAATCGAAGGTGTCACCCGCGCGCCCGAACGACCCAGCCGCGCAGTACGCACGCGGCGGGGTGCAGGAGAAAGCAGGAAACGCCATGGACCTCAGCACAGCGCTCCGGACCGAGCGGCTGGTCGCCATCATCCGGGGCAAGGATGCGGAGGCGTCCTTCCGCACGGTCATGGCGCTTGCGGAAGCCGGCCTGCCGCTGATCGAGATCTCGCTCAGCGGACACGACGCCCTGACCGTGATCCGACGGGCGCGCGCCGAGCTCGGCGACGCGGCCTGGCTCGGCGCCGGCACCGTCCTGACCGCATCCGACGCCCGGCGCGCCGCCGAAGCGGGGGCGAATCTCATCGTCACGCCCGGTCTGGGAGCCGGTCTGGAGGAGTCCGTACGCCAGGGGCTGCCGACGCTCGCCGGAGTGATGACGCCGTCCGAGGTGATCGCGGCCGATGCGCTGGGGGTCTCGGCACTGAAGCTGTTCCCGGCGTCGGTCGGCGGGCCCGCGTACCTGCGGGCGCTGCGCGCTCCTTTCCCCGAGCTGCCGTTCGTGCCGGTGGGTGGCGTGGACGCGGCCGCCGCACAGGCGTACTTCGCCGCCGGGGCGGTCGCGGTGGGTGTCGGTTCGCCGCTGGTCGGGGACGCGGCGGACGGCGGCGATCTGGACGGGCTGCGCAAGCGCGCCGCGGAGTTCAGGGCGGTGTGCGCACGATGACGGCGCAGCCGCATTCCGGCGGCGGGGAGGATGCGCAGCGAGGCGGCGGCGCTCCCCTCCCCGGGGCCGCCTCTGACCGTCCACTGATTCCCCGGCAACCGGGGCGCCCGGATGTCCTCACCTTCGGCGAGACCATGGTCGCGCTCCGCGGCAGCGGACCGCTGAAGCTCGGCGGCACGATGCAGGTCTCCATCGCCGGAGCGGAAAGCAATGTCGCGATCGGCCTGGCCCGGCTCGGGCACGACGTCCGGTGGGCGGGCGCGGTCGGCGAGGACGAGGCCGGGGAGCTGGTACTGCGTACGCTGCGCGCCGAGGGCATCGGGGTGTCCGGCGCCGCGACCGATCCCGGTGCCCCGACCGGGCTGCTCCTCTTCGAGCCGCGGCTGCCCGAGGTCACCCGGGTGCACTACTACCGTGCGGGATCGGCCGGCTCACGGCTCACGGCAGGCGTGGTCGAGCGCGCCTTCGCCGCCGCCCCGCCTCGCGTGCTGCACCTGACGGGCATCACCCCGGCCCTGAGCCCCACGGCCCACTCGGCGGCCCGGCATGCCCTCCAACTTGCCAAGGACCACGGCTCGTTGGTCTGCCTCGATGTCAACTTCCGCGCTCGGCTGTGGACTGCCGAGCAGGCCGCCGGAATCCTGCGCGAGTGGATTCCCTACGTGGATGTCTTGATCGCCTCCGATGACGAGCTGCCGCTCTGCCTGCCGGAAGGGGCAGGCGGGGCGGGGTCGCCGGATGAGGCCGGGCCACCGGATGAGGCAGGGTCGCCGGGCGGGTCCCATGGAGTCGACGAGGCACAGGGAGCCGAAGAGGCAGAGGGAGTCGAGGGGGCGCACGGGGCCGAGGGGGCACAGGGAGCCGAGAGCGCATCCCAAGGAGCCACCCACGGCGCCGCCGCCACCCTCGCCTCGCAGGCCAAGCTCCTGCTGGACCTGGGAGTCGGCGAGGTCGTGGTCAAACTCGGCGCGGACGGGGCGACGGCCTTCACCCACGGCGGCTCCCTGCACCAGCCCGCCAAGGCGGTACGCGCCGTGGATGCCGTGGGCGCCGGCGACGCCTTCGTGGCGGGCTATCTGTCGGCACTGCTCGACGACGAGGAGCCGGCCGGATGCCTGGAGCGCGCCGTCACCACCGGAGCGTTCGCGGTCGCGTCCCACGGCGACTGGGAAGGCGCGCCGACCCGTTCGGAGCTGGGCATGCTGGGCGCGCCGCCCGGCACCGTCGTCCGCTGAGGAGCGCCACGGCTAACCTGTGCCCATGCCCCGTTACGAATACCGGTGCCGCCCCTGCGGCTCCACCTTCGAGCTGAACCGGCCGATGGCCGAGTCCTCCGCCCCGGCCGTCTGCCCCCAGGGGCACGAGGACACCGTGAAGCTCCTCTCCACGGTCGCCGTCGGCGGCTCCGCGACCGCTCCTGCCCCGAAGGGCGGGGGCGGCGGAGGCGGCGGCTGCTGCGGAGGCGGTTGCTGCGGCTGAGGCCCGAAGCTGAGGTCGAGGCCCGAGGCTGAGGCCACGGCGCGCCCTGGGTCCCGGCCGTGACACGTCCCGGCGGCGCACCCCGGAGCGGCCCCGCCCTGTCCGGGGCAGGGCCAGGACCGCGGTCCGAGGCCATGCCCGTTGCCGTGCTCCTGACGCCTCCGCGCGCTACCGCTTGCGCGCCAGCGTCACGCCGTCCGCCACCGTGAGGATCACCGCCTCCATACGGTGGTCCTCCACGACGTGGTCGTTGAACGCCCTGATCGCCAGGGCGTTCCCGGTCGCGGACGGGTCGGCGACCTCCCCGTGGTACAGCACGTTGTCCGCCACGATCAGGCCCCCCGGCCGCAGCCGGGGCACCAGCTCTTCCCAGTAGGCGATATAGCCGCCCTTGTCCGCGTCGAGATAGGCGAGATCGATGTGAGGGCCGGCCGGCATCGCCCGCAGGGTCTCCAGCGCGGGCGCGATCCGCAGCTGAATGCGGTCCCCGACACCGGCCTTGGCCCATGCCTCCCGGCCGTACGCCGTCCACTCCTCGGACACATCGCAGGCGATCAGCGTGCCGTCCGCGGGCAGCGCCTGAGCCATGGACAGCGCCGAGAACCCGGTGAAGGTCCCCACCTCGACGACATGCCGGGCCCCGATCAGCCGCACCAGGAACGCCAGCAGCGGCCCCTGCTCCTCCGCCGACTGCATCCCCGCCGCCTCGGGAAACTGCTGGCGGGTGATCTCCACGATGTCCCGCTGTACGGCGTCCAACGGTGGGTTGTGGGCGAGGATGTAGTCGTACATCTCCGCCGTGATCGGCGCGCTCTTGGACTCAGCCACGGGCTCTCCTCTTGATCAAGGATTGCGGTCTCGGCCGGTCACCGGACGATGCAGCCGACCTCCTCGCGAGACTAACCCGAGGCCCACCTCCACCGGCCGCTATTCGCCCGCTGCCCCCGCGTGCCGAGCCCTCGCCCGTGGAGGTGCATTCGAAGGTGGCCCTTGTGGCGGTCGCGCTGGCGGTGGCGGTCTTTGTGGCCGCCCGGGTCAGCCGGCGTGGGCCGGGGATGCGGCGCCGCGGAGGAAGGCCCGCACGATCTCCTCGCCCGCCGCGACACCCCGTTCGTCGAGCGCCGTGACATGCGGGGCGTGCCAGCCGGAGTCCGCCAGTTCGCCGTGGCCGGGCCGCCATCCGCGGTCCGCGGCCAGCAGCAGATCGGCGTCGAGAAGAGAGTCCCCGGCCGCGAGGATCTCGGACGCCCCGGTACGGCGCGCCACCTCCGCCACGGCCGCGCTCTTGGTCAACGGCCGCGGCACGGCATAGATCTTGCGGCCTTGCAGGGACACGGTCCAACCGCGTTCATCCGCCCAGCCGGTGAGGTCCTTCACCCAGGTGTCGGGCAGCAGCGGCCGCTCCACGACGAGATAGGCGAAGAGGTCCTCGGCGATGCGCTCCTTGAGGAGCCAGGCCGGGTCGGCGGTGCGGACGAGGTGCGCGCGGATCTCGTCCAGAGGGGCGCACTGCGAGGCGAGGCGCTCGGCGACGGTGCGCTGCCAGTCCGGGTCCGACTCGCCCCGTACGAGCAGATGGCCGCCGTTGGCGCAGATGGCGAACTCCGGCGCCGGTCCCGGGAGATGAATGCGGCCGTACTGCTCCCGGGTGCGGGTGGTGGCCGGCACGAAGGTGGTGCTGCCGGCGAGTTCGGCGAGCAGCCCGGCGGCCGTCTCCGTCATATAGGACAGCGGCTTGCGCTCATATGTCTCGACGCACAGGAGCCGGGGGGCCTCGGCGTCGGGCATGGCGAGGCCCAGCGCGGCGGCCGAATAGATCAGCGTGCGGTCCAGGTCGCTGGCGACCAAAAGAGGGGCAGCGCGCAGCGCTTCCAGGGAAGGGTGGTGGGCGAGGGGCCGGCCGCTCATCAGGAGGTCACCGCCTTGCCGTCGGCACCCGTGGCTCCGCGGGTGAAGCGGGGGTGGATCAGCCCGACACAGGTATAGGGAAGTTCGTCGACCTCTTCGACGGGCACGCCCCGTTGTTCCGCCAGGAGGCGCACATGATCGAGGTCGGCCCCGGCGCCCTGCCGGGCCAGGATCTTCCAGGGGACCCGGCGCAGCAGGACGCGCGTGGTCTCGCCGACCCCGGGCTTCACGAGATTGACGTCGTGGATGCCGTACTCCTCGCTGATCCGCTCGACGGCCGCCCAGCCCTCCCAGGTGGGAGCCCGGTCGGCGGCGGCCAGCTCCTTCACCTCCGCGGCGACCTCCGCGGCCACGTCGTCGAAACGGGCGCTGACCGCGTCCAGGAACGCGCGTGACACATCGGTCGCGGCCAGGTCGCGGTAGAACTTCGCGCCGTGGAAGTCGTCCGGCCCCACGAGGTCGTCGCGCAGGACGGTGCGGGATATGAGGCCGGAGACGGTGGAGTTGAGGCAGGCGGACGGGATGAGGAAGTCGTCCCGGGTGCCGTAGGTGTCGACACAGCCGCCGGGGTCGGCGAGCACCGCGATCCGCGGATCGAAGCCCGGGAAGTCCTCCAGGGCCTGGGCGAGTTCGCGGGTGATGGCGCCCTTGCCGGTCCAGCCGTCCACGAAGACGACATCCGCCGGGTCGTGATGGGCGGCCAGCCAGCGCAGCGCGGTGGTGTCGATGCCCCGGCCGCGGACGATCGAGACCGCGTAGTGCGGGACCTCCAGGCCGTGGGCGTGCAGCGCCCAGCGGCGCATCAGCACCCCGACGGGTGTGCCGGCCCGCGCCAGCGACACCAGCACGGGTCGTGGGCTGCGTTCCGCGAGCACGGTCTCGGTGACGGTCCCGACGGCCCGCGCGATCCGGCGCGCTGAAGTCTCCAGCGCGCTGTGGAACAGCGCCTGGTACTGCTCGTTCGGCTGGTATTCGACGGGCAGCGACTCGGCGTAGTGGGCACCACCGCGCTGAATCGCCTCCTCGCGTTCCTCGGTCGGCGCTTCCAGGGTGACGTCGGAAAGGTCCTGGAGCAGCCAGCCGACCTCGTCGGCGGTGTAGGAGGAGAAGGCGGGGCCGCGCAGCGGCTCGGGGAGGGGCATGGATCCGGCCAGTGGTTGCGGGGCGTACGAGGGGACGACCGCGAGCAGCAGCCGGTCGGTGTGTGCGGCGAGCCGGTCCAGCAGACCGTCGGTGGCGTGCAGCTCCGGGAGGTCGCCGTGCGAGTCGACGACGGCCACGATGGCGTCGAAGCGGCGTTCCGGGTCGGTGCCGGCCGCGACGTTGTAGGCGTACCGCTCCCCCGGTCCGTCGGCCGGCCTGTCGTGGGCGGGGAAGGAGAGCCGGGTCCGTATCGCGTACCCCGGGTCGTCGACGGCGAGCACCGGCGATCGGGTGGTGGTGGAGAAGAAGATGCCAGTGCCCCCGGTGGAGGCGGACAGCCGACCGGGGCGTGGCGCGACGGCGCCGTCCCCCGCGCCGGTGCCGTCGTCCGTCGTCGTCGGGGTGGCGCCGCGCTCCTCCCCGGTCACGAGAGCGTCCAGCGCCTCGGCCATCCGCAGCGGCGCGTACATCAACTCCTCGTTGCCGAGGACGAGGATGCGGCGGGCGCCGTCCAGCTCCTGGGCGATCCGGATCGCCATGCCCGGAAGCGCGGCCTCCAGCCGTTCGCGGTGCGCCGGTGTGAAACCGTGCCGCCCGCCGTCCGGCAGCCCGGCGGGCCAGTCGAGGTCCACCCGTACGACGTCCGCGCCACGGCCGCCGGCCGCCGGCGGAGCACCCGCCGAACCGGGCTCGGAACCAAGGGGCGCGGAGCCGACGGACACAGCGCCCACGCCCTCGGACATGCTCCCTGGCGTGCCCCCCGTGACCGGCGCCGGGGCAGCCTGCGCCGCAAGGGCCTCCTGCGCGGCGACGAGTTCCTGGCCGCGGGTGAGGACGTCCGCGGGCAGGCGTACGCCGCCGGCGGCCAGTGCCACGAGGTCGACGCGGGCGCCCAGTTCCGCGGCGAACTTCTCCAGACGGCTGCGGTCCGCGTCGGAGCGCATATCGACGAGGGCGACGACCACATACCGCTCGCGGGGGAAGTGCGCATGCAGCGCCTTGATGGTGTTCAGGACCGTCCTGCCGGTGGAGAACTCGTCGTCGACGAGCACCAACGGGCCGTCCCCGGCGAGGAGTTCGCGGTCCTCGGGGAGCAGCAGATGCGAGGTGGCGTGGCTGTGCTCCTCCTCGAACCCGCCCACCTGCGCCACGCCCGCCACGGGCCGGCGGGTGGAGTGCAGATACGGCGCGAGCGCCAGGCCGTCGGCCACCGAATGCCCCAGGCCGGTGGCGGTCTCTGCGTACCCCAGGACGACGGAGCGGGCCGCGGCCTCGTCACCCAGCAGCTTCCGCACTTGAAGCCCCAGCCCGTAGCCGGCGCCATGGACCACACCCGGCCGCTGTGGCACGTGCTTGCCGAGCACGTTCGACACGAGCAGATGGGCCCGCTTGGGGTTGCGCCGCAGTGCAAGTCCCAGCAGTTCCGGCAGCTCGTCCCCGCCGCTCAGCGAGACTCCGAGCCGACCGGCGACCCATTCTCCTGTCCAGACCACGCGTTCCGTCTCCTCCGTCGTAGCGTTCACGTCATCCACCGCATTTCACGTCTGCGGCAGGCTCGCCGTCAGCAGCTCCACGAACCCGATGCCCTCCCGGGCGACCCCGAACGCCTCCGCGCGCAGCAAGGTCCGCTCGGCCCAGGCGCGATGGGGCTTGACCTCGTTCATCTTGTTCGTATAGGCGGAGCGCAGCACCCCGCCGTCGCCGCGTTCGGGCCGCAGGATGTCGACCGCGTCGCTGAACTCCTCATGGCTGACGACGGAGAGGGCATGCACCGGCGCGACATGCGAGGGGTGGATGCAGGTCTTGCCCTGGAGGCCGTTCGCACGGTCGAGTTCGATCTCGCGCAGCAGACCGTCCATGTCGTGCTCGATCAGCGCCGTACGCAGCTCCTCGGCGCGTCCGAGGAACGGGCTGCGTCGCAGCTGCGGCTTGAACATCCGCTCCTGGAGCCGGAAGTACTCCCACACCGGGCCGGTGACCGTGAAGCCCGTGCCGTCCGCCCGCCCCAGCACGTTCACCACGTCGGAGATCACCGAGGCGACGATCTGGACGTCGTACGCCGTCATGTCGGGGGCTCTGCGCAGTCCGTAGGCGGAGCAGAAGTCCGTCACGCCGAGCCGCAGGGCCAGCACCCGGTCCCGGTATTTGTCCACGGTCCCGGCGATGCCCTGGAGGGTCTCGGCCCGGCTCTCCAGATGCAGCAGCTGCGGGGATTCCAGCACCGGCATCGCATACAGCCGCCGGGCGCAGTCGGACTCGGCCGTGGTCAGCGCCTCAAGGAAGGGGACTCCACGCTCCTCGGTGAACTTCGGAAGTACAAATCCGGACAGCCTGTGGACGGCAGCGCCCATCCGGCGCACCAGGTCCGGCATTTGACCGGGTGTGCGGACGCGGACGAACAGCAGCGGCAGGTCCGAGCCCGCGGTGGCCGCCTCGTCGAGAAGGCCGAGCTGCCGCACGAGGTTCTCCTCGCCGGCCTCGACATCCCCGTCGCTTATGGAGTCTTCCAGACACAGCACCATGGACTTCACGCCAAGACCGGCCTGCTTGAGGACATCGGCGGCGAGCCGCGGGCGGGTGGCAGGGCTGTAGAGCGTGGCCCCCAGGGCGACCGCGAGCGTGCGGGCCGGGGAGTCGGCGGTGAACTCCACCGGCTCCTTGTGGAACAGTGCCTTCCGGATGTCGGGCGGAAGGTGCCCAAAATGACGCATATTTCTCCCCGTCTCCATGCGGGACCCGGGCACCCCCGCTGCGTCTCGCTGTCTGGATCCAGCCGGTAATCGTACGTGTGTGGGGGCGTGGTTAGTTCCCACGTGAGTGAAAATCACGTAACCCGCACGAGGCATCCAGGTATCCGCTCCCGCGCCCCCGGCACGGCTCGCGGCCCCCCGCGTTGTCGCTGCGACCTCAGGGAAGGCAGGATTGCCGCATGACGCACGCGATGCTGAAAGGGTCGAACGTACCCCTCGATGCCACGGCTGTCCGGGCTGTCCTGCGCTGGACGCCCGGCGCCGGTGTTCCTGATGTCGACGCCTCGGCTCTGCTGGTGGGGCCGGAGGGACGCGTGCGATCCGACGAGGACTTCGTCTTCTACAACCAACCGAGGCACCCCAGCGGAAGGGTGCGGCATCTGCCCAAGACCCGGGTCGAGGACAGTCTTGCCGACACCATCGAGGCGGATCTGACGGCGCTGGACGCGTCGGTGGACCGGGTGGTGCTGGCCGCGTCGTCGGACGGTGGCGCGTTCGCGGGCGTCACGGATCTGCGGGTCCTGCTGTACGACGCGGCGGCGAGCGACGGCGAGCCGCTCGTGGTCTTCGACGTGGTGCCCGAGACGGGCGATGAGACGGCCCTGATCTGCGGGGAGTTGTACCGTCGCGCCGAGGGCTGGAAGTTCCGCGCCCTGGGCCAGGGGTACGAGAGCGGCCTGGTCGGTCTGGCGACCGAGTTCGGGATCTCGGTGGACGAGAACGAAGCGGCCGCCGACGGTCCGCCGTCCTCGGAGGCACCGGTGTCGGCGCCCCCCGGCTCGGAGCCCGCGGCGCCCGCCGACCCGGCTCCCCGGGACGAACCCGGCCCCTCCACCGACCCGGCCACCGCCGCCCCGGCGGAGGCGAGCAGCCCGCCCGCGTCCGCCGCGACCCCGCCGCCCAGCACCTGGCCCGAGGAGGCCTCCAGTCCCCCGTCCGCGGCGGACCCGCAGGCACCTCCGGCGTCGGACCCGGAAGCGGTCACCCAGCATGTGCCGGACGCCATGCCGGAGCCGTTCTCGTCCGCCCCGCTGCCGTCGTCCGCCACGACGTCCCCGCCGGCGCCGGCGCCCACGGACGGCGGCTACGGCTACCCCCAGAACGTTCCGCCACCGCCCACGCAGCCCCCGGCCCAGCCCGCCTACGGCTACCCGGGGCCGCCACCCCAGTACCAGCCCCAGCAGCCGACGCAGGCCCCGTACGGCGTTCCGCCGCAGCAACAACAGCCGCACCCGGCCTCGACGTACGGCTACCCGTTGCAGCAGCCCTTCGTGCCGGACCCGTCCTTCGTCCTGCCGCCCCAGGGCCCGCAGTTCCAGCGCCGTTAGGGATACCCGGCCGGGCCCCCTGACGGCGCGGTCGCGGGGCGGGCGGAACGCCGGACGGACCGGACGCCGCAGCAGCGGTCCGCGGCACCGGCGGACCGCAGCACGCGCGGCTCACGCGGTGGTCTTGTAACCCCGCCCCCACTGGAGCCCCCATCCGTACAGCCGGTCGAGCTCCGCCTGGAAGCCGTAGACGTACTTCACCTCGCGGCGCACCATCAGCTCGCCCTTGACGTTCTCGAGCATGAAGACGGCGCAGGAGCGGGCCTGCGGCGCCCGCTCGTTCAGCTTGAGCTCCACCCGTGGTCCGCTGCTGGGATAGAGCGTCACGACCGCATGCGTACGGTCGAACGCCGGTGTGCCGTCGTAGATGTAGACGAAGATCAGCAGCCGCTTGATCTCATCGCGGTGGTCCAGGTTGATGTAGAGCGTCTCGCCGGAGCCCGAACCGAAGCGGTCATCACCGCTGAGCTTGACGAAGGGCGGCCCGTTGAGGTCGCCCAGAAAGTTGCCCAGCGGCTGCACCACGCCCCTGGTGCCGTCCTTGAGCTCGTACAGACAGGCCAGGTCCAGGTCGACATTGACCACGGCAGGCCCCTGCGCCTGCACCACCTCGGGTTTGAACAGCTTGCCCGGATGCCGCAGCAGACTGCCCTTGCCGGGTCCGCCCCGCTCATGCAGGTCCGACGTCCGCATCTGCCAGTGCAGATTGACCCGCAGATGTCCGGTCGCCGCCCCCTGCTTGGTCAGCGAGACCGCCGGATTCCGCTTCGTCAGCTCGACGACATACGACGCCCCGCCGCTGTCGAAGTCGAACTTCGACGTGCCACCACGCCACAGGTTCCCCAGGAACGACACGTTGCCCACCCCATTGCTAGACCCCACATCACTGCGGGGCGGCCCGAGGTCTGCACCTCAGGGCCGCCCCGCAGAGAGCGTTCCTCAATCAGCGTCGCGTCACACTCCGCTGGCGACTTCCGACTTCGCTCCCGAGGAATCTCCCGGTTTGCCCTCGCGCCGGTTCCGGATCACCGACGAAGCGAAGGAGAGGCCGATCAGGGCGACGCCCACCAGGCCGGTGATGACCTCGGGGATCTCGTACTTGATCGTGACGAGCAGGATGACGGCCAGCGCGCCGATCGCGTAGTGCGCGCCGTGCTCGAGGTAGACGTAGTCGTCCAGGGTCCCCTTGCGGACCAGGTAGACCGTCAGCGAACGGATGTACATCGCGCCGATGCCCAGACCCAGCGCCATCTCGAAGATGTCGTTGGTGATGGCGAAGGCACTGATGACGCCGTCGAAGGAGAAGGACGCGTCGATGACCTCGAGGTAGAGGAACATGAAGAACGCGGCCTTGCCGGCCAGGCCCACGACCGCGCCGTTGCCCTTCTTCGCGGGAGCCGCCGCGGGCTCCTCGCTCTCCTCGTCCTCGTCCTCGAGTTTGTCCTCGAAGTAGCCGGAGACGCCGGCGACGACGAGATACGTGATGAGGCCCGCGACCCCGGACAGCAGGACCGTGGCGCTCTTGTCACCGGCGCCGTGCGCGGCGGCGGTGGCCACCGTCATCGCGCTCACCATCAGGACGACCAGCGTGATGATCACCGACAGCGTGTCGAGCTTGCCCAACTTGGCCATGGGCTTCTCGATCCACGACAGCCACTTGTAGTCGCGCTCCTCGAATATGAAGTCGAGGAAGATCATCAGCAGGAAGACCCCGCCGAAGGCTGCGATGGCGGGGTGGGCGCTGGTGACCAGTTCCTCGTAGTGCGCCTTGTCGTTGATGGCGAGGTTGACCGCCTCGATCGGCCCCAGCTTCGCGGTGATCGCGACAATGACGACCGGGAACACGACCCGCATGCCGAACACCGCGATGAGGATGCCGACGGTGAGGAAGATCTTCTGCCAGAAGGCGTTCATCTTGCGCAGGATGCCTGCGTTGATGACGGCGTTGTCGAACGAGAGCGAGATCTCCAGGATGGACAGGATCCCGACAATCGCGAGCCCTTGCCACCCCCAGAGCACGCCCGCCAAGGCGAGGCCGGCCACCGTGATGGCGAACGACCAGCCAAAGGTTTTCAGGATCACTGCCTACCCAATCCCTCGCTGTATGGGGTCCCCCGCGCGGTGCGCGCGGCGCTTTACGAAACGTTGACCCCGAAGTCTAGAGCGATGCCCCGCAGGCCTGACGCGTACCCCTGTCCTACGGCCCGGAACTTCCATTCGCCGTTGTAGCGGTACACCTCGCCGAAGATCATCGCGGTTTCGCCGGAGGCGTCCTCGCTGAGGTCGTAACGGGCGAGTTCACAGCCGTCGGCCTGATTGACGATGCGGATAAAGGCATTGCTGACCTGGCCGAAGCTCTGGCCGCGCGCATCGGCCTCATGGATCGAGACCGGAAAGACGATCTTGTCGACCTGCTCGGGCACCTGCGAGAGATCCAGCAGGACCGACTCGTCGTCGCCCTCGCCCTCACCGGTGAGGTTGTCCCCGGTGTGCTCGACGGAGCCCTCGGGGCTCTTGAGGTTGTTGTAGAAGACGAAGTACTCGTCCCCCAGCACCCGCCCCGACTGGCACAGCAGCGCGCTGGCGTCGAGGTCGAACGGTGCGCCGGTCGTGGACCGTGCGTCCCAGCCGAGGCCGACCATGATCTGTGTGAGATTCGGAGCGGCCTTGGAAAGGGAGACATTGCCCCCCTTGGCAAGCGTGACACTCATCGTTCGCTTCCTCCCCGGTGTCGGTGCGGGCCGTGTCCGGCGCGGCCCGTAACCCTTCGAGCGCGTCCGGCGCCGCACTCCCCGGGCAGGGGCGTACGGCGCCGGACGCGGTCACTCTTGGCCGGGCAGCGGCTGCGGCATCGCTGCCCGGCCCGGACGTCGACGATCAGATGGCGAATCTTTCGGTCAGACGTTGACGCCGAAGTCCTGCGCGATGCCGCGCAGGCCCGAGGCGTAGCCCTGGCCGATGGCCCGGAACTTCCACTCGGCGCCGTTGCGGTACAGCTCGCCGAAGACCATGGCGGTCTCGGTCGAGGCGTCCTCGCTCAGGTCGTAGCGGGCCAGCTCGACGTTGTCGGCCTGGTTGACCACGCGGATGAAGGCGTTACGGACCTGGCCGAAGCTCTGCTGGCGGGTCTCGGCGTCGTAGATCGACACCGGGAAGACGACCTTGGAGACATCGGCCGGCACCGCGGCCAGATTCACCTTGATCTGCTCGTCGTCGCCTTCGCCCTCACCGGTGATGTTGTCGCCGGTGTGCTCGACCGAACCGTCGGGGCTCTTCAGGTTGTTGAAGAACACGAAGTTCTGGTCGTTGGCCACCTTGCCCTGGTCGTTCGCCAGCAGGGCGCTGGCGTCCAGGTCGAAGTCCGTACCGGTGGTCGTACGCGCATCCCAGCCCAGACCGACGACGACGGCGGTCAGATTGGGGGCTTCCTTCGTCAGCGAGACGTTGCCGCCCTTGCTGAGGCTGACTCCCACGAGTCCTCCCATAGATTCGAGGGGTACGTAAAGATTTGCGCCCCCATCGTGCATGGCATCGGATCAACGAATTGATCCTAGTGACCGGTTCCCGCCGATCGCAGGTATCGCACCTGGATCGGTGCGGATGTCGGCCGGGCGGGCGCGGCGGTGCCTGGGGGCGCGCCCGTCTCAGAGGGTGTCGAGCGCCTTGGCGTACTCGTTCAGGTCGCGGGCGTCGGGCAGGCCGTTGACGACCGTCCAGCGCACCACGCCCTCCTTGTCGATGATGAACGTGCCGCGCACCGCGCAGCCCTTCTCCTCGTCGAAGACGCCGTACGCACGCGAGGCCTCGCCGTGCGGCCAGAAGTCCGACAGCAGCGGGTACTCCAGGCCCTCCTGCTCGGCGAAGACACGCAGCGAGAACGGGGAGTCGTTGGAGACGGCCAGCAGCTGGACGTCGTCGTTGACGAACTTCGGCAGCTCGTCACGGAGCGCGCAGAGCTCGCCGGTGCAGACACCGGTGAAGGCGAAGGGGTAGAAGAGGAGGACGACGGCCTTCTCGCCGCGGAAGTCGGAGAGCTTGACCAGCTCGCCGTGCTGGTTCTTCAGCTCGAAATCCGGAGCCTTCGTGCCGACCTCGATCGCCATGGGGTGCTTCCCTTCCGCTCACTCGCAACAGGACGCGACCAACCCTACGCGCCGGGGTGCACGTCCGGGGAACCTGTCCTGAACAGGGCCGAGCCCCCTCCGGAACAGGGCGGAGGGGGCTCGGTGGCGAATGTTGGGGACGGTACGGCTCAGCGCTTGCCGGCCTTTGGGGTGACCAGTCGGCTGCCGGCCCAGTCCTTGCCCGCGTTGATGCTCTTGGTCTGGGACAGACCCGCGGTCTGCGCGGCCTCATTGATGTCGCTCGGCTCGACGTAGCCGTCGCGGCCGGTCTTCGGGGTCAGCAGCCAGATCTGCCCGCCCTCGTCGATCAGCCCGATGGCGTCCACCAGCGCGTCCGTGAGGTCGCCGTCCTCGTCGCGGAACCACAGCAGAACGACGTCACACACGTCGTCGTAGTCCTCGTCGACGAGCTCCTGGCCGATCACGGTCTCAATGCCTTCGCGGAGATCCTGATCGACGTCGTCGTCGTATCCGATCTCCTGGACCACCTGTCCGGGCTCGAACCCCAGCCTGGCGGCAGGGTTGGTCCGCTCCTCCGCGTGGTCCGCGGTCGCGCTCACGGATTGCCTCCTGTCATGTTTCGGAAATGCTCGGGGACCCCGCGCGTGCGCGGAGCATTGGGCGTAGTCCACACGGGCCGGGCGGATCGCGCAAGTACCCGGCGGTTCAGACCGCCGAAACGGTGACGTTTCGAGGCGTCTCGCCGCAAGCGCGACCCCAGCAGGCCAGGCTGAAGTGATTCACACCACAGCTTTCTGTGAAGTTTATCGGGTACTCGCGCCGGACTGGTCCCTTCGGGGGGCGGCGGCCGGTTCCGGACCTCATTTCGGGTGCCGCACGTCCGTACGCGAAGCACTTTCGACATGGGCGTATGGTTGCGATTTGGCCGACCCGAGAAATCGGCCTTTTCAGCGCCATCTCTCTACGGATGGGTTACCCATCAGTAGAGGTGACGTATCCCTGTGGCTCGGTACACGATGGAAGACGGCGCGACACCAAGGCAGCGACAGCATTCGTCCCGTGTGCAGCATCAATAGTTTGCGAAGCACGACACGAACCGAACACGAAGGAACAGCGTGGCTTCCGGATCCGATCGAAACCCGATCATCATTGGCGGCCTTCCCAGCCAGGTCCCGGACTTCGATCCCGAAGAGACCCAGGAATGGCTCGACTCGCTCGACGCGGCTGTCGACGAGCGGGGCCGGGAACGTGCCCGCTACCTCATGCTCCGCCTGATCGAGCGTGCGCGCGAGAAGCGTGTGGCCGTGCCGGAGATGCGCAGCACGGACTACGTCAACACCATCGCGACCAAGGACGAGCCGTTCTTCCCGGGCAACGAGGAGATCGAGCGCAAGGTCCTTAACGCGACCCGCTGGAACGCCGCCGTGATGGTCTCGCGCGCCCAGCGTCCGGGCATCGGCGTCGGCGGCCACATCGCCACCTTCGCCTCCTCCGCCTCCCTCTACGACGTGGGCTTCAACCACTTCTTCCGGGGCAAGGACGAGGGTGACGGCGGCGACCAGATCTTCTTCCAGGGCCATGCCTCGCCCGGTGTCTACGCCCGCGCGTTCCTCCTGGACCGGCTGACCGAGCCGCAGCTCGACGCCTTCCGGCAGGAGAAGTCCAAGGCTCCCAACGGTCTGTCCAGCTACCCGCACCCGCGGCTGATGCCGGACTTCTGGGAGTTCCCGACCGTCTCGATGGGCCTCGGCCCGCTCGGCGCGATCTACCAGGCGCGGATGAACCGCTACATGGAGGCGCGCGGCATCGCCGACACCTCCAAGTCGCACGTATGGGCCTACCTCGGCGACGGCGAGATGGACGAGCCCGAGTCGCTCGGCCAGCTGTCCATCGCCGCCCGTGAGGGCCTGGACAACCTGACCTTCGTCGTGAACTGCAACCTCCAGCGGCTGGACGGCCCGGTCCGCGGCAACGGCAAGATCATGCAGGAGCTGGAGTCGCAGTTCCGCGGCGCCGGCTGGAACGTCATCAAGCTGGTGTGGGACCGCAGCTGGGACCCGCTGCTCGCGCAGGACCGCGACGGCATCCTGGTCAACAAGCTCAACAGCACGCCGGACGGTCAGTTCCAGACGTACGCCACCGAGACCGGTGCGTACATCCGCGACCACTTCTTCGGCGACGACCAGCGGCTGCGCGCGATGGTCGAGAACATGACCGACGACCAGATCCTGCACCTGGGCCGCGGCGGTCACGACCACAAGAAGATCTACGCGGCGTATGCGGCGGCCAAGGCCCACAAGGGCCAGCCGACGGTGATCCTCGCGCAGACCGTCAAGGGCTGGACGCTCGGCCCGAACTTCGAGGGCCGCAACGCGACCCACCAGATGAAGAAGCTGACGGTCGCGGACCTCAAGGGCTTCCGTGACCGGCTGCACCTGCCGATCCCGGACAAGGACCTGGAGGACGGCCTGCCGCCGTACTACCACCCGGGCCGCGACTCCGAAGAGATCCAGTACATGCACGACCGCCGCAAGGGGCTGGGGGGCTATGTACCCACCCGTGTCGTGCGCGCCGAGCCGCTGAAGCTGCCGGACGACAAGGCCTACGCGGGTGCCAAGAAGGGCTCGGGGCAGCAGAAGATCGCCACGACCATGGCGTTCGTCCGTGTCCTGAAGGACCTCATGCGGGACAAGGAGATCGGCAAGCGCTTCGTGCCGATCGCGCCCGACGAGTACCGCACCTTCGGTATGGACGCGTTCTTCCCGTCGGCCAAGATCTACAACCCGCTGGGCCAGCAGTACGAGTCGGTCGACCGCGAACTGCTCCTGGCGTACAAGGAGTCGCCGACCGGCCAGATGCTGCACGACGGCATCACCGAGGCGGGCTGCACCGCGTCGCTGATCGCGGCGGGCTCGGCCTATGCGACGCACGGCGAGCCGCTGATCCCGGTCTATGTCTTCTACTCGATGTTCGGGTTCCAGCGCACCGGCGACCAGTTCTGGCAGATGGCCGACCAGCTCGCACGCGGCTTCGTGCTCGGCGCGACCGCCGGCCGTACGACGCTGACCGGTGAGGGTCTCCAGCACGCCGACGGCCACTCCCAGCTGCTGGCCTCGACCAACCCGGCCTGTGTCGCCTACGACCCGGCCTACGGCTACGAGATCGCGCACATCGTCAAGGACGGTCTGCGGCGGATGTACGGCGAGAACGCCGAGGACATCTTCTACTACCTGACCGTCTACAACGAGCCGATCCAGCACCCGGCGGAGCCGGCGGACGCCGACGTCGAGGGCATCCTCAAGGGTCTGCACCGCATCAAGGCCGGGGAGAAGGGCGAGCACGCGGCCCAGATCCTCGCCTCCGGTGTCGCGGTGCCGTGGGCGGTCGAGGCCCAGCAGATCCTCGCGGACGAGTGGAACATCAAGGCCGATGTCTGGTCGGCGACGTCCTGGAACGAGCTGCGCCGCGACGCGGTGGAGATCGAGGAGCACAACCTTCTGCACCCGGAGGAGGAGCAGCGCGTCCCGTATGTGACGCAGAAGCTCCAGGACGCCGAGGGCCCGAAGGTCGCGGTCTCGGACTGGATGCGGTCCGTGCCGGACCAGATCGCGCGCTGGGTTCCCGGCACGTACCAGTCGCTGGGCGCCGACGGCTTCGGCTTCGCGGACACCCGTGGCGCGGCCCGTCGCTTCTTCCACATCGACGTGCAGTCCATCGTCCTGGGCGTGCTCACCGAGCTCGCCAAGGAGGGCAAGGTCGACCGGTCGCTGCTGAAGCAGGCGATCGACCGCTACCAGCTGCTGGACGTCTCGGCCGCCGAGGCCGGAGAGGCCGGCGGCGACGCCTGATCTCTCCGCGGCCGTCCGCCGCGTCCCTTCCGCCGCGCCCCCCGACCAGCGTTCTCCGCCGGTCGGGGGGCGCGGTGGTGTCCGGTGGGGCCGGAGGGTGCGTACGGGGCGGCCGGCGGGCGGCCGGCTCAGCGCTCCCACACCTTGAACGCCCGTACCTGGTAGGGCGACCGGGGCACCCAGCTGCCGCCGCCCGGGTAGGTGTCGAACTCGGCGGTCTCGGCGCATTCCGCGCTCTGGTAGGTGGTGACCGGCCGGCCCGTGCGGTTGGCGAGCGCGGCGGCGCTGGTGTTCCCGGGCAGCCGGACACAGCTCTCGATGTCGGTGTCGGACAGCTCGTAGGTGCGCCGCTCGCCGCCGAAGTCGGCCTTCGGCCAGAGGCACAGCTGTCCGGCCGCGCAGTCGCCCGCGGCGGCCGCGGTACGGCCGCCGCCGGCCGCGTGTGCGGCGGGGGTGCCGAGGGCGGGCGGGACGGCGAGGGCCGCGGTGAGCGCGGCGAGGCCGGTCAGGAGCGCGGTGGTGTGGGACGTGCGCAGACGCAGACGCATAGGAATCTCCCCCGTGAAGTACGACGATGACGTTCCGCGGCGGGCGGTCTGCCCGCGGCGGGTGCTGCGTGTCGAGCTTCGCGAGGGCGCGGCGCGGTTGCCAAGGCCGTGGCGGGACCGCCACCCGGATCAGGTATGTGGATACGCGCCACGGCGCGGAGCGGGGCGCCGGTGCACGGCGTTGACGAAGGGGAGGGAGCGGCGGCCGGCTGCGGAAACCGTTCGTCCCCTGGCCTGCCGGGGTTCGGGAAGGGTGCGCCGTCCCCGGAGGCGGCCGGTGCCCGGTCCGGTTCCCGGAAGGGCTCATCCGGATGAGGGATGCGGCGCTCCGGCGGCGGCCAACTGCCGCGGGGCGCACGGCGGGAGGGGCCGGGAGCGGTCCGGGACGGCCGGTTGACGCCCGGTGCTGACGGCGGCATGCGACGGCGCGCGGCCGGACGAGGAAAGAAGCCTCGTGCCTGCCGCGCGCCGGCGCCGCACGGTGGTGCCTGCCGGTCGTGCCACGCGCCGGGGGCCGTGCCACACGCCGCGCGCCGTGCCTCGGCGCCGCGGACCGTGCCACGCCCCGCGGCGACTACCCGGCCGCGGTTCCAGTGCCCTACGGCCGGGACGCCGGTCAGATGTGGCCGACGCCTGCGCCCGCCTCGGCGTTCGCGCCACGCTTGGTGAAGACGGCGACGACGGCGGCGACGACCGCCACACCGCAGGCGACCGTGAAGGCCAGGCCCATGCCGGACACGAAGGTGTCGTGGGCGACGGACGTGATCTTCTGGGCGAACTCCGGCGGGGTGCCCTTCGGGACCGGCGCGATACCGGCCGAGACGGCGTCCGCCGCCTGGGACATCTTCGCGGGCGGGACCGGCGGGAGGCCGGCCGCCTTCCAGTTGCCCGGGAGGTCGTTGTCGACACGGGAGGCCATCACCGCGCCGAGCACGGCCGTACCGAGGCTGCCGCCGACCTGCATCGCGGCCTGCTGGAGACCGCCGGCGACGCCGGAGAGCTCCAGCGGGGCGTTGCCGACGATGACCTCGGTGGCGCCGACCATGACGGGCGCGAGGCCCAGGCCGAGCAGCGCGAACCACAGGGACATCGGGCCGGTGCTGCTGTGGGTGTCGAGGCCGGACATGCCGTACATGGCGACGGCGGTGAGGACCATGCCGCCGACCAGCGGGATGCGCGGGCCGAACTTGGTGATCAGGGCGCCGGCGAGCGGCGAGCCGACGATCATCATGCCCGTGAGCGGAAGGAGGTGCAGACCGCTGTCGACGGGGGTCATCCCGTGGACGTTCTGAAGGTAGAACGTCACGAAGAACAGGCCGCCCATGAAGGCGAAGGCCATCAGCACCATCAGGACCGTGCCGGCGGTGAGCGGCAGGGAGCGGAACATCCGCAGCGGGATGAGCGGTTCGCGGACCTTGGTCTCCAGTACGGCGAACAGCGCGAAGAGGACCACCGCGGCGATCAGGAAGCCCCAGGTCTTCATGTCGCCCCAGCCCCATTCCGACGCCTTGATCAGCGGCCAGATGAGGCAGAACATCGCTCCGGAGAGCAGCACGATGCCCGGGATGTCGAACGAGCGCGGGGCGTTCTCCGCGCGGTGGTCCTTGAGGATCACCAGGCCGAGGACCAGGGCCAGCACGCCGACCGGGACGTTGATGAAGAACACGGACTGCCAGTTGACGTGCTCGACCAGCAGTCCGCCGACTATCGGGCCGCCGGCGGTGGAGGCGCCGATGACCATGCCCCAGATGCCGATGGCCATGTTGAGCTTCTCGGCCGGGAAGGTGGCGCGCAGCAGGCCCAGCGCGGCGGGCATCAGCAGCGCGCCGAACAGGCCTTGCAGCACGCGGAAGGCGACGACCAGCGAGACCTCGTGGGAGAACCCGATCGCGCCGGAGGCGGCGGCGAAGCCGAGGATGCCGATGAGGAAGGTCTGGCGGTGGCCGAAGCGGTCACCGAGCTTGCCCGCCGTGATCAGTGAGACGGCCAGCGCGAGCATGTAGCCGTTGGTGATCCACTGCACGTCGGCGAGCGAGGCGCCGAGATCTTCCTTGATGGCGGGGTTGGCGATGGCGACGATCGTGCCGTCCAGGGCGACCATCATGACGCCGATGGCGACGGAGAAGAGGGTCAGCCACGGATGGCCGCGCAGCCCCTTCGGGGGCTCCGGTGCGGGAAGGTCCGGCGCAGCGACGGCAACCGGGGTCTGAGAACTCATACGACGAGGCTAATGTCAGCCACTGACAGTTGACAAAGCAATTCATGAGTCGGTAACTGTCATCTCGCTCACAGGTAACCTGAGCAGCGAGAACACCACGGAGAGGCGGCTCAGGATGGCGACCCCGACGCCGCATACGGCACCTACGGGCCTGCGGGAACGCAAGAAGCAGCGCACCCGCGACGCGCTGATCCGCGCGGCGCTCGAACTGTTCACGGAGCAGGGCTACGAGGCGACGACGATCGACGAGATCGCGGAGACGGTGGATGTCTCCCAGCGGACGTACTTCCGCTACTTCGCCAACAAGGAGGACGTCACCTTCGCCGTCCAGGAAATGGTCGAGGCCCGCTTCCTCGACGAGCTGCGCGCGCGGCCCGCGGCGGAGGCGCCGCTCATCGCCCTGCGCAGCGCCGTGATGGTGGCCTGGGACGACATCGGCAGCGCGATCGAGTCGGTGATCCCGGTGGAGCTGTACATGCGCTCGTTCCAGATGATCGAGTCGACGCCCGCGCTGGTCGCCGCGCATCTGCGGCGCTCCTCCGAGCTGGAGGAGCAGATAGCGCGGCTGATCGCCGGGCGCGAGGGGCTGGACGTGGACGCCGATCCGCGGCCGCGGGTGCTGGTCGCCGCGTTCAGCGGGGTGATGCGGGTGGCGGGCAAGGTGTGGGGCGAGGGGCAGGACTGCACCGTGGCGTCCATCCGCGAGCTGACCCAGTCCTATCTGGACCACCTCGGGCCGTCGATGGACGACGACTGGCGGACGGGGCGCGAACGCCACTGACAGGCCCGGTGAGCGGGCCCAGTGGCCGACCCGCCCGAAAGCCGGCCCGTGCCGACGCCCCCACTCTCCGTAACGGAAATTCACCGCTAAGCGATCATCTCCGCTGTCCCATGAGACCACCTATGCACGGCTGAGCACCGGAAACGACCGACAAGTGTCCGGTTTGGTCGAAATACCCACTGTGGAACGTGATCTCACTCACGGTCACAGCGAGCAGCCTGCCGTGTCTCCTAGGGTGGCTCGCGGTGACTTCTTTCCCGGCCCTCGGCCCCTCCTCCAGCTTCCTCCAGTCCTCCCCCTGGCGCGCCGCGCTCGCCCTGGCGGTGGTGTTCGTGATGCTTGCCACGACCGGCTGGACTGCCGTGAGAGGTACCAAGGGAGACGCCAACCCGCTGGCCACCGCCAAGACCGCCTGGCAGCACGCCACCTTCCACGGCCGCCCGCTGCCCGACGCCAACGGTTCGCCGGCCGCGCTGCGGGCCTTCTTCGCCACGCTCGGCCGGGCCGAGAAGCGGCAGCTCGCCGACCGCTATCCGCTGGTCGTGGGCAATATGAACGGCGCCCCCGTGAAGCTGCGCTACCGCGCCAACCGGATGGCGATCGACGACGCCCGCCGCATCGAGGAACAGCGGACGGGCGACCACCGGCTCACGCCCGTCGGCCGTCAGGAAGCGGGCCGGCTGATGCACCGCCTCGAGTCGATGATGAGTTCCGGCCGGCAGATCCTGGCCTTTGATCCGGCGGGCGGCGGCCGGGCCGCCGAGGTCTTCGGCAACCTCCCGGCGGCGCAACGGGTCTCGGTCGTGGTGCCCGGTGTGGACACCAACCTCTCCACCTTCGAGCGCACCGCGCGGGCGAACACCGCCCCCGTCGGCATGGCGCAGTCCCTCTACGGCGCCGAGCGCGAGGCCCGGCCCGGCACCCGTACCGCGGTGATCGCCTGGGCCGACTACACCTCACCGGCCGGCATGGGCGTCGAGGCCGCCACCGGGCAGCTCGCCGAGGCCGGTGCGGTCCGGCTGCGCGCCCTGGTGGGCTCGCTGCCCTCCTCCGACACCGTCTCGCTGTTCTGCCACAGCTACGGGTCCGTGGTGTGCGGCGTCGCGGCCCGTGACCTGCCGTCCAACGTCGAGGACATCGCGGTGGCCGGCAGCCCCGGCATGCGGGCCGGGAACCGCGCCGGACTGGGCACCCATGCCCGTGTCTGGGCCATGCGGGACTCCGACGACTGGATCCAGGACGTGCCCTACCTGGAGGTCGGCGGTCTCGGCCACGGCGCCGACCCGGTCGACCCGTCCTTCGGCTCCCGGATCCTGTCGGCCGACGGCGCCGTCGGGCACGCCGGCTACTTCGCGCCGGGCACCGGCAGCCTGCGCAACTTCGCCCTGCTCGGAGTCGGCGCGACCGGCACGGTCGCCTGCGCCTCCGCCGACCCGCACTGCCGCTCGGACCTGCTCTGAGGCCTCAAGGCCCGATGACCGGCGGGCCGCGGGCACGGCCCGGCGCCCGGGGACGGGCCGTGCCCGCGGGAACCGTCCGCGGCGCCCGGGACGTCCACGAGGCAAGGGACGAGGCGGGAGACCGGAGCGAGGCGCGCGGCTCCGGCGGACGCCCCCGAGCTTTCCGGAAGGGGGACGGGCGGGCAACCGCCCGCATACGATGAGCCGCATGGGTGATGTGCTGGCCGGTTTTCATGCCGTCTGGGAGTTCGACGCGGACTCCGTACTCATCCGCTTCGAACGGGGGATCCGTAAGCCGAAGCTGTTCCAGGCGCTCGGCGAGCGACGCATTCCGTACGAGGCGCTGAGCTCCGTCGAGGTGACCGGGGGCAGACGCGGCACGGTGGTGCTGCACGCCGTGCCCCGGCCCGGCGCCGATCCTTTGATGGAGGCGGCGGACGGGCAGCTCAAGGAGGACTCCGACCCGTACCGGCTGGTGCTGCCGGCCGAGCGCGAGACGCTGGCCGAGTACTACGCCGACGAGCTGCGCACGGTGCTCGGCCCCGACGCGAAGGAGCCCGCCGACCGCCATCTGGTAGCCGCTCCGGAGCCACCGCTGCACTTCAAGGCGTACGACGGCAAGGCGTCCTTCGACGGGCGTTCGGTCGCCTTCCGGTGGTTCTGGACGGGTGCGTCCTCGGCGAAGTGGAAGTGCGGCGACCAGAGCTTCACGGTCGGCGAGCTGGCCGGGGTCGAGTGGCGGTCACCGGAGATCCTCAACGGCTATCTGCGCCTGCTGGAGCGCGGCGCCCACGAGCCGGGAACGGGCGAGCCGGACCAGGATCCGGCCGCGGTGGTGTTCGGACTGGGCTACGGCCTCGTCCATGAGTCGCTGCCGTTCGCGGCCGCGGTGCTCCAGGCCGTACGTGCCGCCGAACCGGAAGGGGACACGCCGGAGGGCGAGCCGCGCCGCCGGACCGGGGACGCGCGCCGGGACCCCGCCGACATCGCGGACCGGATACGGCACCTCGGTGAGCTGCACGGGGCCGGCCTGCTGACCGACGACGAGTTCAGCACGAAGAAGGCCGAGCTGCTGGCCGAGCTCTAGGGCCGGTCCGGACAACGCACCCAGGGCGCCGCACGGATCATGGCGGCTCGGCTCCCGGAGTCGGCGGGGAAGCGTTGCGGGACGTGCCGGAGCCGGGGACCGGCCGGGGGACTCATACCGTGGTAGGGGGTGGAAGCCCGGACCCTGGTATGACGCCGTGGCCGCCGGGCTCCGCTTAGATGGAGGGCGCGATGAGCGGACCCTCTCCCACCCCAGCACACGAGCCGACCCGTCAACGGGTGCTGCGCGCCGCACGGCAGGCGCTGCACATCGTCGTCGTCGAACTCGGCACCCCGACCGAGCCCGGCACCCCGCTGTTCGGCGGCGTCCAGAAGCCCTGGCTGCGCCGGCTGCCGTATCTCGTCGCGTTCGGGTTCGCGGTGTCCCTGCTGCCGACGACGATCACCATCCTCAGCCACGACTACGGCTTGGACGGCGGACTGGCCGGCGCGCTGGCCACGGCGCAGACCGCGCCGCTGCTGCTCGCGGTGACCCGGCCGCTCCAGGCCTGGTGGGTGATCTTCACGGCGGACATCCTCTGCGCCCTGGCGCTCACCGGCGCGGACGGCGTCGCGGGCCGCGCCTGGCCCTGGCCGCCCATGGTGATCGTCGGTTATCTCGCGCTGATGGTGGCGCTGTCGCTGCGCGAGCGCAGCCGCACCCTGATCGCCGTCTGGCTGACGACCGGCGTGGCGGGCATCCTCTTCGAACCGAGGACACCGGACGGGAGCGACGGCACCTGGGTGCTGCTGTTCGTCCTCACCGGTGTGGTGCTGATGATGGGCGCCACGCTGCGGGAACGGGGCGACGCCCAGCGGAAGTTGATCGAGCAGGAGACCATCAGCGAGGCCGAGCGGGCCCGTCGCACGCTGCTGGAGGAGCGCACCCGCATCGCCCGTGAGCTGCACGATGTCGTCGCCCACCACATGTCGGTGATCACGGTCCAGGCGGACAGCGCCCCGTACCGCCTCAGCGGGCTTCCCCGGGAGGCCGAGGAGGAGTTCGGGTCGATCGCGGCGACCGCCCGCGAGTCGCTGGCGGAGATGCGCCGGCTGCTCGGGGTGCTGCGCAGCGAGGAGACGGAGCGGCACGGCGGCCCGGAGAAGGCGCCGCAGCCCGGTATCGGCATGCTGCCGAAGCTGGTCGAGGGGACCGTACGGGCGGGTGTGCCGGTGGAGTTGTCGCTGCCCGAGGACCGGGTACCGCTCGAACCTGCGGTGGATCTGTCGGCGTACCGCATCGTGCAGGAGGCGCTGGCCAATGTCGTGCGGCATGCCCCGGGCGCCCGGACCCGGGTGTCGGTGACGACGGCGGCGGACGGCTCACGGCTGACCGTGCTGGTCGTCAACTCCCCGCCGCCCGCACCGTCCGCACCGTCCGCACCGCTGGAGACCACCGGCACCGGCCATGGCCTCATCGGTATGCGGGAGCGGGTGCGGCTGGTGGACGGGTCGCTCGACACCGGGCCGCTCCCCGACGGCGGCTTCCGGGTCGCCGCGCAGCTCCCCCTCACCCCGCCGCCCGCCGCGGCGGCTTCCCTTTCACCGAAGGACTCCGGCTCCGTATGACCACGCGCGTGATCATCGTCGACGACCAGGCCATGGTGCGCGCGGGCTTCGCCGCCCTCCTCGCCGCGCAGAGCGATTTCGAGGTGGTGGGCGACGCGCCGGACGGGGTGCAGGGTGTGGAGCTGAGCCGTCGTACGCACCCGGATGTGGTGCTGATGGATGTCCGGATGCCGGAGATGGACGGCCTGGAGGCGGCCCGGCGGCTGCTCGATCCGCCTCCCGGTGTGCTGCACCGGCCGAAGGTGCTGATGCTGACCACCTTCGATGTGGACGACTACGTCTACGAGGCGCTGCGCGCGGGGGCGTCCGGGTTCCTGCTCAAGGATGCGCCGCCGGGCGATCTGATCTCCGCGGTCCGGGTCGTGGCAGCCGGGGAGGCGCTGCTCGCGCCGTCCGTGACGCGGCGGCTGATAGCCGACTTCGCCCGACGGCGGCCGGCGCCCCGCAAGGGCCGGGACGCGCTCCGGCTGAAGGGGCTCACCCCGCGCGAGACGGAGGTCCTGGAGCTGATCGCCCGCGGTCTGTCCAACCAGGAGATCGCCGATGCGCTGATCGTCGCCGAACAGACCGTGAAGACCCATGTCAGCCGGGTGCTCGCCAAGTTGGCGCTGCGGGACCGTGCGCAGGCCGTGATCTTCGCGTACGAGTCGGGGCTGGTGTCGCCCGGGGAGCGGTAGGAGCGGTGGAGCGGTAACGGGCGCGGCAGGAGCGGTAACGGGGGTGGTGGCGCGCCCCTGACGGCCCCCTCCGCGCCGCTCCTCCTTGAGGACGAGGGAGGCCGCTCCCCCCGTACCCCGGTATCACCCGGCAGTTGGCTCCGCGGTGTGACGCCACGTCATACGCCCTCTTCCTACGTTTCCCTCCGCCACACCAACGGGAGGGAACCCCACCATGTCCAGGCTGCGAACCGTCGCTCGACGCGGCCGGCGTACCTTCATCGGCGCCGCGCTCGCGGTGGCCGTGGTCGCCGCCACCGGCGGCTGGGCGTTCGGCAACGCCCAGAGTGCCGTCACGGGCCCGGCTCCCGGCGCCGCCGCCTGGCGCGCCGACCGTTCCCTCGGCGTCCGGCTGCCGGACCCGGCGACCGCACGGCCCGCCGATGTCGCCCGTTTCTTCACCACGCTGACGGACGGGCAGCGCCAGGCGCTGGTGGCCCGGCACCCGCTCACCGTCGGCAATCTCGACGGTGCGCCCCCCGCACTGCGGTACGCGGCCAACTCCCGTGCGCTGAAGGCGGAACGGGACCGCCAGCTCGCCCGCGCCACCGATCCGGCCGGCACCGTACAGGACCACCGGCATGCCAGGAAGGCGGCCGCCCGCTGTGCCTCACTGCTCTCCCCCGGCCGCCGGATCCTCGCCTTCGACCCCCGCGGCCGCGGCCAAGTGGCCGAGGTGTACGGCGACTTGGCCGCCGCCGAACGCACCGCCGTGATCGTGCCGGGCTCGGACATCGACCTCTCCTCCTTCGACCGTGCCAGGGACCCCTACGGCACTCCGGCCGGCATGGCCAGGTCGCTGCGGACCCGGCTGGCCGCCGACGCGCCGCAGGCCCGTACCGCGGTCATCGCCTGGGCGGGATACACCACGCCGGTCGGCATCGCTCCGGACGCCACCACCGGCCGGCTCGCCGACGCCGGAGCGCCGCGGCTGGCCCGCTTCCTGTCCGGCCTGGCCGCCGTCGGCGCGCCGGCACCGGCCGTGCTGTGCCACAGCTACGGCTCGGTGGTCTGCGGGCTGGCCGTACCGCGGCTGGACGGCGGAGGCATAGCCGACCTGGTCGTCTTCGGCTCCCCCGGTATCCGCCGGGACAACGTGGCGGAGCTGCACACCTCGGCCCGGGTCTGGGCGGCACGGGACGCCTCCGACTGGATCGGCGACATCCCGAACGTCGAACTGCTGGGCCTGGGCCACGGCGCGGATCCCACCGACCCCGCCTTCGGCGCCCGCCGGGTCCCCGCCGAGCGGGCCGTGGGCCACACCGGCTATCTCGCCCCCGGTACGGACTCCCTCCGCAACTTCGCCGCCATCGTGCTGGGCCGCTACGGCGCCGTGCACTGACACCGACGCGCCCGTGCGCCGGCCGCCGACGCACGCCGGCCGCCCCGGGAGGCCGTTCCTTCCCCGGCCCCTCCGCCGCTCCTCACCCCACCGGTCCAAGGACTCAAGGACGCCTCATGGACACCGCTTTCCTCGCGCGCCTCACAGGCGCAGCCCGTACGACGGTCCGCACGATCGAGGACCGCACGCCCGCGGACCGCGACCGCGCCCTCGACGGGCTGCGCGCGCTGGCGCTGGTCGCCGTGCCCGTCGGCCACTGGCTGATCGAGGGCTTCACCCGCGACGCCGACGGCGGACTGCACAACGCCAGCCTGCTGACGGCCTTCGGCGCGCTCTCGCCCGCCAGTTGGGTGTTGCAGATGCTGGGCATCTTCTTCCTGGTCGGCGGCCATGCGTCGGTGCTGTCCCTGCGGCGCGCCACCGAGCGGGGGGAGCCCACCGGCACTTGGCTGCGCGGCCGGATCGCCCGGCTGGGCCGCCCGGTGCTCGGGGTGACGGCCGTCTGGGCGATGCTGCTCCCGGTCCTGTACGGCCTGGGGGTGCCGGAGGCGACGCTGCGGAGCGGGGCGACGCTGGTGATCCAGCCGCTGTGGTTCGTCGGTGTGTATGCGGCGGTCACCGCGCTGACGCCGTACTGCGTGCGTGCCGCCCGGCGGACGGGCGCCTGGGCCGCGGCACCGCTGGCGGCGGCCGTGGCCGTCGTGGACTTCCTGCGCTACGGGCCGTTCGCCGACGCCATGCCGTCCTGGCTGAGTCTGCTCAATCTGCTGCCCGGCTGGCTGTTCGCGTATCAGCTCGGGGTCTCCTGGGGCGAGCGGCGGCTCGGCAGGCGCGCGGCCTGGTCGCTGCTGCTCGGCGGTGCCGCGCTGTTCGCCGCGCTGCTGCTGTTCTTCCACTACCCGGCGAGCATGGTCGGTGTCCCCGGTCAGGGCCGGACGAACTCCCACCCGCCGTCGCTGCTGGTCCTGGCGCTGGCCGCCGCCCAGTCCGGCGCCGCCGTCCTGCTCCGTGACCGGCTCGGCCGGCTCCTGCGGCGGCCTGCCCTGTGGGCACCGGTCACGATCGTCAACCTCTCCGCGATGACGGTCCTGTGCTGGCACCAGACGGCGATGCTCTCGGCGGCCGTGCCCGCGTCCTTCCTGGGCGCGGTCCCCGGACTGACCGCGTCGCCCGCCGGCCTCGGCTGGCTCCTCGCCCGGCTCGCCTGGCTGCCGGTCTTCGCCGCGGCACTGCTCCTCATCGGCCGCACCACCCGCCGCTTCGAGGCCCCCTGGACCGGCGTCACCCGGTCCCGCCGGGCTGCCGCGACGCTGCTGGCCGCCGGGTTCGCGGTCTTCGCGCTGCGGCTGGCGTGAGTACCGCGTGCGTACCCGACGGGACCCCGGGCGGGCGGCCGTGCGGCACGCTCGCCCGCCGCGGAATCCCCCGAGGCGGCCGGGCGGGCCACAGCGAAACGGGGCGGGGCAGGGCGGAAACCCTGCCCCGCCCCGTACCCGAGGTGTTACTCCCGTCCCGCCGAGGTGAGCGTCATGTCCGCGTACCGCGCCCCCGCGACCTGGCCGGCGATCGGCTCCAGCAGCGCCAGGTCCTGCTCGGTCAGCGCGATCCGGCCCGCCCCGGTGTTCTCCTCGACGCGGCTGCGCTTACGGGTGCCGGGGATCGGCACGACGGCCAGGCCGCGGGCCGCGGCCTGGTGCTGCAACCAGGCCAGCGCGATCTGGCCGAGGGTCGCGCCATGGGCGTCGGCGACCGTGCGGACGGGCTCCAGCAGCGCGGCGTTGGCGGTCGCGTTGTCGCCGGTGAAGCGGGGCTGGGTCCGCCGGAAGTCATCCTTCGTCAGCTCCTTGTCGGCGCTCACGAACGCACCGGTCAAAAAGCCCCGGCCGAGCGGCGAATACGGAACGAGACCGACACCGAGCTCGGCCGCGGTCTGCACCACGCCGTCCTCGATGTCCCGGCTGAACAGCGACCACTCCGACTGGAGCGCCGCGATCGGGTGCACGGCCTGCGCCGCGCGCAGCTCGGAGCCGGTCACCTCGCTCAGCCCCAGGTGCTTGACCTTGCCCTCGGCCACCAGCTCGGCCATGGCGCCGACCGATTCCTCCAGGGGGACGTCCACCTTGCGCCGGTGCATGTAGTACAGGTCGATCTCGTCGACGCCCAGGCGCTTCAGGCTGCCCTCGACGGCCTGGCGGATGTACGGCCGGTCGTTGCGGATGACGCGCTTGTACGGGTCGTCCGGGTGGTCCGGGTCGGGGGATATCGCGAACTTGGTGGCCACCACGACCTCGTCGCGGTGCGCCTGGATGAACGGGGCGATGAACTTCTCGTTCTCCCCCATGCCGTACATGTCGGCCGTGTCGAAGAGCGTCACGCCCAGCTCCAGGGCCCGCTCCAGCGTGGCCCGCGCCTCGTCGGCGTCCGTCGGGCCGTAGGCGAAGCTCATGCCCATACAGCCGAGGCCCTGCACCCCGACCCGCGGTCCGCCGGTGCCCAGCTCGACCGTCTCGATCTTGTTGCTACCCATGGAGATCTCAGAACCTCTCGGACGCCCGACGGGCGTCGGCATAGATGTCGATCTTGTAGTCGAGTACGTCCAGCGTGCTCCGGAGCTCGGCTATCCGCTGCCGTACGTCCTCGCGATGCGCGGTCAGCAGCTGCTCCCGCTCGGCGAAGGTGCACTCCCCGGCCCGCACCAGCTCGGCATAGCGGACCATGTCCGCGACCGGCATGCCGGTCAGGCGCAGCTTGGCCACCAGGCCCAGCCAGTCCAGATCGCGGTTGGTGAAGCGCCGCTGGCCGGTGTGGGTGCGGTCCACGTGCGGCATCAGGCCGATGCGCTCGTACCAGCGCAGGGTGTGCGCACTGAGCCCGGTGTGGTCCGCCACCTCGCTGATCGTGTACTGGTCCCGGCCGGCGGGCCGCGGGTGCGAGAGCGTGGGAACGCAGTCGCGCGGCCTCGCCGGCAGCCTCCCGGCCGCGGCCCCGCTCGTGACCCGTTCGCTCTGCGTTACCGTCATGCCCCGTCTCCCCTGGATCGCCGGATGTCTCCCGGCTTCTTCGCCGGGTGCCTCTCGACGTCTTCAACGCTAGAGACTTCGAGTGCACTCCAGGCAAGTGCGGATCACGGGCAGACTTGACCGGAAATTGGGGAGCGCGGGCCTGTCCGTGGGCCGGGTCCGGACAGCCTTTAGGCTCGTGGGCATGCAGAGCCTGCGGATGATCGAGAACTGGCCGGTGCCCACCGCTGCGGCCGCCGTCGTACGAGCCGATGGATCGGTGGCCGGATTCTACGGCCCCCTGGAGCACCGCTTCCCGCTGGCGTCCGTGACCAAGCCGCTGGCCGCGTACGCCGCCCTGCTGGCCGTCGAGGAGGGCGCCGTCGAGCTGGACGAGCCGGCCGGACCCGAGGGGTCCACGGTCCGTCATCTCCTCGCCCACACCTCGGGGCTGGCCTTCGACGAGCAGCGCACGATGGCCGAGCCGGGCACCCGCAGGCTCTACTCCAACACCGGTTTCGAGGCGCTGGGCGACCACATAGCCAAGGCCACCGACATCCCCTTCCCGCAGTATCTGCACGAGGCGGTGCTCGCACCGCTCGGGATGACCGCGACGGACCTTCCCGGCTCCCCCGCCAAGGACGGCGTCTCCACCGTCGCCGACCTGGCCCGTTTCGCCGCGGAGCTCCAAGCGCCGCGGCTGCTCGCGCCGCAGACGCTCGCGGCGGCGACCGAGGTGGCCTTCCCCGGCCTGACCGGTGTGCTGCCCGGCTACGGCCACCAGAAGCCCAACGACTGGGGGCTGGGCTTCGAGATCCGCGACGGCAAGTCACCGCACTGGACGGGCAGCGCCTCCTCGCCCCGCACCTTCGGGCACTTCGGGCAGTCCGGCACGTTCCTGTGGGTGGACCCGAACGCGCGCGCGGCCTGTGTGGCGCTGACCGACCGGGCCTTCGGGCCGTGGGCCGTCGAGGCCTGGCCGCAGCTGACCGACGCGGTGCTGGCCGAGCTGGCACAGAGCGCCTGACGGCGCCGTACGGCCCGGAGCGGTACCGGTGGGCTCCGGGCCCGCGGCCCTTCTCACCCGTCTCTCACCCGTCCGTCGGCCCGGCTCTCACCCCGATGCCGACTCCGCCCCCATCTCCCACACCAGGCACTCCGCCGCCGTCAGCCCCTTCAGCTCCTGTCCCACCCCGTCGGTGATCCGCGCCGCGTCACCGGCCTCCAGCCGCTCCGCACCGATCCGTACGGCGCCGCGCACCACGTGCACATACGCCCGTGCGGCATCCGGGACCGCGGTGCGCTCGTCCTCGGCGAGGCGGCGCAGATGCAGCAGGGCACCGGCCCGTGCGACCGCATACGGGGTGCCGTCGGCGATACCTCGCACCACCTCGTACGACGGCTCCCCGCCGTGTTCGAGCGGCGCCAGCCACATCTGGACGAAGCGCAGCGGCCGCGCCCCGTCGTTGCGCTCCACGTGCCGTACGCCACCGGCCGAGCTGAGCCGCTGGAGATCACCGGGGCGTACGGTGGTCTCGTGGCCGGCCGAGTCGCGGTGGGTCAGCTCGCCCTCGACCACCCAGGTCACGATCTCCGTGTCGCGGTGCGGATGCTCGTCGAAGCCGGCGCCGGCCGTCAGCCGCTCCTCGTTGCAGGCGATCAGCGCGCCGAAGCGCAGATTCTCCGGGTCGAAATGAGGCCCGAAGGAGAACGCGTGGCGCGACTCGATCCCGGCCTCCGCGTCCCCGCCCGGATACCGTTCATGGCCTCTACGCACCTGAATCATGGGGCCACCGTAGCCCCGCCCCCTCACCTCCCCGCCCCGATAGTGCAGGCTTGTCCCGTGTCTGAACCCGCATCGCGCGACGCGCACCCGCACTCCGCCACCCTCCGGCGCCTGGAGAATTCCTCCGGCAAACTGGCGGCCGCGGCCATCGCCCGCATGGACGCCACGCTGCCGTGGTACCGCGCGATGCCCCCGGAGAACCGCTCCTGGATCGGCCTGGTGGCCCAGGCCGGTATCGCCGCCTTCACCGAATGGTTCCGGCATCCGGAGACCCCGCAGGCGATCAGTACCGATGTCTTCGGCACGGCGCCGCGCGAGCTGACCCGGGCGATCACACTGCGGCAGACCGTGGAGATGGTCCGCACCACGATCGAGGTCATGGAGTCCGCGATCGACGAGGTCGCGGCCCCGGGCGACGAGTCCGTGCTGCGCGAGGCGCTGCTGGTCTACGCCCGGGAGATCGCCTTCGCCACCGCCCAGGTCTACGCCCAGGCCGCCGAGGCCCGCGGCGCGTGGGACGCCCGGCTGGAGTCGCTGGTGGTCAACGCGGTGCTGTCGGGCGAGGCCGACGAGGGCGCGGTCTCCCGGGCGGCGGCGCTGGGCTGGAACTCCCCCGAGCATGTGTGCGTGGTGCTGGGCACCGCCCCGGACGGGGACAGCGAACTGACCGTGGAGGCGATCCGGCGGGCCGCCCGGCACGCCAAGCTCCAGGTGCTGACCGGTGTGCTGGGCTCCCGCCTGGTGGTGATCGCGGGCGGCTCGGACAATCCGCTGAAGGCCGCGAAGGCGCTGATCGGCCCGTATGCCGCCGGTGCCGTGGTGGCCGGTCCGGTGGTCTCCGATCTGCTGGCCGCGACCCGCTCGGCCCAGGCCGCGGCCGCCGGGCTGCGGGCGTGTGCCGCCTGGCCCGACGCCCCGCGGCCGGTACTCGCGGACGACCTGCTTCCGGAGCGCGCGATGGCCTCTGATCCGGTTGCCCGCGACCAGCTGGTGGAGGAGATCTACAGACCGCTGGAGGAAGCCGGGTCGGCACTTCTGGAGACGCTGAGCGTTTACCTGGAGCAGGCGAGCAGTCTGGAGGGCGCCGCCCGGATGCTGTTCGTGCACCCCAACACCGTGCGCTATCGGCTGCGACGTGTGACGGACGTCACCGGCTGGTCACCCTCCGATGTGCGCTCGGCGTTCACCCTCCGTATCGCTTTGATTCTGGGGCGTCTGGCTGACGGTGAGGCGCAACCCTAGACTTTTGTCGGACATCAACAATTCCCCCGATGGTTCTTCGTCCCTGTCCCCACGGGCGGGCGGAACCACCCACAAGAGAGAGTGTGAGGGTGCTCGTACTCGTCGCTCCCGGCCAAGGCGCTCAGACGCCCGGCTTCCTGACTCCCTGGCTCGACCTCCCCGGTGTCGAGGACCAGCTCCGTGCCTGGTCGGACGCCATCGACCTGGACCTGGTCCACTACGGCACCAAGGCGAACGAGGAGGAGATCCGCGACACCGCGGTGGCGCAGCCGCTGCTGGTGGCGTCCGCCCTGATCTCCGCCCGGCAGCTGTTCGCGACGGCCGACGACGTTGCCGCGCAGGTCGGCGCGGCGGCCGGCCACAGCGTCGGTGAGCTGGCCGCGGCCGCCCTGACCGGCACCGTCTCCGACGAGGCCGCGATGGCGCTGGTGCGCCGCCGCGGCCTGGCGATGGCCGAGGCCGCCGCCGTCACCGAGACCGGGATGGCCGCCCTGCTGGGCGGCGAGGCGGACGTCGTCATCCCGCATCTGGAGCAGCTGGGCCTGACCCCGGCGAATGTGAACGGCGCCGGACAGATCGTCGCCGCGGGCACCGCCGAGCAGATCGCCGCGCTGGTCGAGAACAAGCCGGAGGGCACTCGCCGGGTCGTACCGCTGAAGGTGGCCGGCGCGTTCCATACTCACCACATGGCACCCGCCGTCTCCGCCCTGGAATCCGCGACCACCGAGCTGTCGGTCGCCGATCCGCACACCCGCTACGTCTCCAACAAGGACGGGCAGCTGGTCTCCGACGGCCGGGAACTGGTGCAGCGGCTGGTGGGCCAGGTGGCCAACCCCGTGCGCTGGGACCTGTGCATGGAGACCTTCAAGGAGCTCGGGGTCACCGCGCTCATCGAGGCGGCTCCCGGTGGCACGCTCACCGGCCTGGCCAAGCGCGCGCTGCCCGGCGTGCGGACCCTCGCCCTCAAGACGCCCGACGACCTCGACGCGGCCCGCACGCTGATCGCCGAGCAATCTGCACCGGCCGAATAGGAGTCCGAAGCGCATGACCTCGAAGATCAAGCCCTCGAAGGGCGCCCCGTACGCGCGGATCATGGGCGTCGGCGGCTACCGCCCGACCCGGGTCGTGCCCAACGAGGAGATCCTCAAGCACATCGACTCGTCCGACGAGTGGATCCGCTCGCGGTCCGGTATCGCGACCCGCCACTGGGCGGGCCCCGACGAGACCGTCGCGACCATGTCGGTCGAGGCGTCCGGCAAGGCCATCGCCGACGCCGGGATCACGCCCGAGCAGATCGGCGCCGTGATCGTCTCCACCGTTTCGCACTTCAAGCAGACCCCGGCGATCGCGACCGAGATCGCGCACCGCATCGGTGCCGGCAAGCCGGCCGCGTTCGACATCTCGGCGGGCTGCGCGGGCTTCGGCTACGGCCTGACCCTGGCCAAGGGCCTGGTGACCGAGGGCTCGGCGGAGTACGTCCTGGTCCTCGGCGTCGAGCGGCTCTCGGACCTGACCGACCTGGAGGACCGCGCGACGGCCTTCCTGTTCGGTGACGGTGCCGGCGCGGTGATCGTCGGCCCGGCCACGGAGCCCGAGATCGGCCCGACCGTGTGGGGCTCGGAGGGCGACAAGTCCGAGACCATCAAGCAGACCCTGGGCTGGGACGTCTACCGCTCCCACCCGCTCCCCGGAGGGGACGCCCCTGAGGGCCGCCCCGCTCCGGAGGAGATCCGTTACCCCGCCATCACGCAGGAGGGCCAGGCGGTCTTCCGGTGGGCGGTGTTCGAGATGGCGAAGGTCGCCCAGCAGGCGCTGGACGCGGCCGGAGTCAGCCCGGACGACCTGGACGTCTTCATCCCGCACCAGGCCAACATGCGGATCATCGACTCGATGGTGAAGACTCTGAAGCTGCCGGAGAGCGTGACGGTCGCCCGCGACGTGGAGACCACCGGCAACACCTCGGCCGCCTCCATTCCGCTCGCCATGGAGCGACTGTTGGCGACCGGACAGGCCAAGAGCGGCGACACCGCGCTGGTCATCGGCTTCGGGGCGGGTCTCGTCTACGCCGCGACGGTCGTTACCCTCCCCTAGGCAAGATCTGCGCAGCGCCGTATGTCCTCGGACGTGTCGGCCGTCGCACGGATCTTCACCGCAAGTAACGCAGTTTCCCCATAAAATGACCGAAGGAGCGCCATCATGGCCGCCACTCAGGAAGAGATCGTTGCCGGTCTCGCCGAGATCGTGAACGAGATCGCCGGGATCCCCACCGAGGACGTCCAGGTGGACAAGTCCTTCACCGACGACCTGGACGTCGACTCGCTGTCCATGGTCGAGGTCGTCGTCGCCGCCGAAGAGCGCTTCGACGTGAAGATCCCGGACGACGACGTCAAGAACCTCAAGACGGTCGGCGACGCGACCGAGTACATCCTGAAGCACCAGGGCTGATCCAGCCCTTGCGCATGTCGCCACCCCGCGGTGGCGCCGTCGATTCAGACCCCTCTACCCGTGGAGTAAGAATTCCCGTGAACGCGACCAATCGCACCGTGGTCGTCACCGGTATCGGCGCAACCACACCGCTGGGTGGCGACAGCGCTTCGTCCTGGGAGGCCATGCTCGCCGGACGTTCCGGTGTCGGCACGCTCGACCAGGACTGGGCGGCCGAGCTTCCCGTCCGGATCGCCGCACAGGCGGCCGTGGACCCGTCGGAGGTCCTCCCCCGGGCGCAGGCCCGCAAGCTGGACCGCTCGGCGCAGCTCGCGCTGATCGCGGCCCGCGAGGCCTGGGCGGACGCCGGTTTCACCGCCAGGGCCGGTGAGGACACCTCGGTGGACCCCGACCGGCTCGGCGCCGTCATTGCCTCCGGCATCGGCGGCGTGACCACCCTGCTCGGCCAGTACGACGTGCTCAAGGAGAAGGGCGTCCGCCGCGTCTCCCCGCACACCGTGCCGATGCTGATGCCCAACGGCCCGTCCGCCAACGTCGGCCTGGATGTGAACGCCCGCGCCGGTGTGCACACCCCGGTCAGCGCCTGTGCGTCCGGCTCCGAGGCGATCGGCTACGCCATCGAGATGATCCGTACGGGCCGCGCCGACATCGTCATCGCGGGCGGTACGGAGGCGGCCATCCACCCGCTGCCGATCGCCGCCTTCGGCAACATGATGGCGATGTCGAAGTCCAACGACGACCCGCAGGGCGCCTCCCGGCCCTTCGACACCGCGCGCAACGGTTTCGTCATGGGCGAGGGCGCCGGCGTGATCGTCCTGGAGTCGGCCGAGCACGCCGCCAAGCGCGGCGCCCGGGTCTACGCCGAGGCCGTCGGTCAGGGCATCTCCGCCGACAGCCACGACATCGTGCAGCCCGAGCCGTCCGGCAACGGCATCGCACACGCCCTCCAGAACCTCCTGGACTCCAACGACCTCGACCCGGCGGAGATCGTGCACGTGAACGCGCACGCCACCTCCACGCCGCAGGGCGACCTGGCCGAACTGAAGGCGCTGCGCAAGGTCTTCGGCGACGACACCGACCACATGGCGGTCTCCGCCACGAAGTCGATGACGGGCCACCTCCTGGGCGGCGCCGGCGGTGTCGAGACGGTCGCCGCGATCCTGGCGCTGTACCACCGGGTGGCACCGCCGACGATCAACGTCGACGAGCTCGACCCGGAGGTCGACGCGGACATCGTCCGCGGCGAGCCCCGCAAGCTGCCCGCCGAGGGCCGCATCGCGGCCCTGAACGACTCGTTCGGCTTCGGCGGCCACAACGTGGTGCTGGCCTTCCGGACGGTCTGACCCGCACCGTCAGGGCCCGTCCCGGTGATACGTCACCGGGACGGGCCCTGTGCATGTCTCAGCCGTCGAAGCTGGCGAAGTACGCGGCGGCGGCGTCCTCTTGGCCGTGGCCCTGCTGCTCGGCCCGGCGGAGGCGTTCCGCGGCAGCCGTCGCCAGATCCATCCGCACTCCGGTGTCCCGGGCGGCCTCCAGGATGAGCCGGGCGTCCTTGCGGGCCGCGGACACCGTGAAGCTCGCGGGGTAGTTCTCGGCCAGGATCAGCTCGGATTTCAGCCGGAGATACGGCATGTCGAGCGCCCCGCCGGCGACCGCGTCGAGGAAGTCACGGGGGTCCACACCGAGCGCACGGGCGAGCGCCACGGACTCACCCGTACCGCTGATGACCGTCAGCACCCAGTTGTTGACGACGAGCTTGAGACGGCTCGCCGCTCCGCTCGCAGCGTCCTCACCGACCCACAGGGTCCGGCTCCCGACGCAGTCGAAAACCCGCCCGGCGCGCTCCCGTACGTCCTGCGGGCCGGCCGCCAGGACCGTCAAGTCCCCCTTCTCCGCGGGCGCCTTGGTGCCGAGCACGGGGGCGTCCACGAACCGCAGGTGGTGCGCGTCGGCGAACCGGGCGAGCGACGGCAGCGCTTCGGTGCCCACCGTGCTCGTCTGGAGCCACAGGGCGCCGGCCGGCAGCGCGGCGGCGGCCTGCCCGACGGCCTGGAGGACGGCATCGCCGTCGAGCAGCATCGTGAGGACCACATCGGCGCCGTCCACCGCCTCGGCGGGCGTGCCGGTGACGCGGATCCCGTCGGCGGCCAGCGGCTCGGCCTTGGCGCGCGTGCGGTTCCAGGCACGGACGTCGTGGCCCGCCCCGGCGAGGTTGCGGGCCATCGCCGCACCCATGATTCCGGTGCCGAGCACCGCCACGGAAAGGGCGTCGGAAGAGTTGTTGTCGGCCATGACGGCACGCTAGGCGGTGGAGCGGACTCCAGGGCGACCACTGCCGCGTGTCGCGACCCAGGGGGGCTAGGGCCTGTCTTCAAAGTCCCGCCTGCCTCGCGGCGTCTGGCACGCACGCTCGCCGCGTTGTCGGGATCATCCCGGTACACCCAGTACCGGGACGACCCTCCGCCTTGCGATCGCACGCACCAGACGCCGCGAGGCCCGCCCTACGGGCGAACGACGGGACTTTGAAGACAGGCCCTAGACGACCTGGTGGAGCCAGCGGACGGGGGCGCCCTCGCCCGCGTACCGGAACGGTTCCAGTTCGTCGTCCCAGGGCTTGCCGAGGAGCTTGTCGACCTCGGCGGCCAGCTCGGTCTCGCCGCGCGCCGAGCGGGCGGCCGCGGCGCGCAGCCGGTCCTCGGGGATGAGGATGTCGCCGTGGATGCCCGTGACGGCGTGGAAGATGCCCAGTTCGGGGGTGGCGCTGTAGCGCTCGCCCTCGGCGGTGGAGCAGGGTTCCGCGGTCACTTCGAAGCGCAGCAGATGCCAGCCGCGCAGCGCGGAGGCCAGCTTGGAGGCCGTGCCGGCCTCCCCCTGCCAGGAGAACTCGGCTCTCCAGGTGCCCGGGGACGCCGGCTGGCGGATCCAGTCGAGATTGACGCGCACACCGAGGACGCCCGCGACGGCCCATTCGACATGCGGGCACAGCGCGCGCGGAGCGGAGTGGACGTACAGAACTCCACGTGTCGTCACCGGGACCTCCAGTGCGGTTCGAGGTTCGCCTTCCCCAGCGGCCTCGTGCCCGTTCCGGTTGCGGCCGGGACAGTTGTCATTCTGCCCCAGTGGTCACTTCGGCACCAGCATGCTGGTGACCTACAGTAAACACCATTGGGCGGAATTTGCCGCAAAAGGGACAGGAAATGACGTGATGTAATTTGTCTGTGCCGACTGCACCGGCCACATTGGGTCACCGCCCGGCAGGCACGGGGCAAAGCTACCGCGCGGTGCCGGTCGAGGGGGTGACGTACCGTCGGTACCCGAAGAGATATCACTCGCACGCCGGAGGGGACAGGGGATGGCGCGGATCGATCGGCCCTTTCGCCCCCGGCACCGCCGTTTCGGCCTCCGATCCTCACGCACCGTCGCCGTCGCGTCCGCGCTGGTGATCGCCCTCACCTCCTGTAGCTCCGGCGGCGACCCTGGCAAGCGGCACGCCGAGCCGGCGCCCGTCTGGCGCACCGCCCCCCGCTCGATCGCGGCACTCGGCGACTCGATCACCGTCGGCTTCGACGCCTGTACGTTGCTCTCCGACTGCCCCCAGGTCTCCTGGGCCACCGGCACCGATCCCAGGGTCGACAGCCTCACCCGACGGCTGGTCAAACACCCCGCCACGCACAGCTGGAACCTCGCCAGGACCGGTGCGCTGATGAGCGATCTGCCGGACCAGTTCACCAAGGCCGTCGGCCACCGGCCCGAGCTGGTCACGGTCCTCATCGGCGCCAACGACGCCTGCCGGCGCGATGTCGCGGCGATGACCCCGAAGGCCGCCTTCCAGGCCGACTTCGCGCGGTCCATGAAGTATCTGCGGCGCGCGCTGCCGCACACCCAGGTGTATGTCGCGGCGGTCCCTGATCTGCTGCGGCTGTGGTCCGAGGGGCGCAAGAACCCGCTCGGCAAACAGGTGTGGAAGCTGGGCATCTGCGGGTCCATGCTGCGCGATCCGGACGATCTGACGAAGACGGCGCAGGACCGACGGGCGGCGGTGCAGGAGCAGGTGAGGGCCTACAACTCGGCGCTGGCGGAGGTGTGCGGCAAGGACCCGCTGTGCCGCTTCGACCAGTCGGTCTTCGACTACCGCTTCACGGGGCGCCAGTTGAGCACCTGGGACTGGTTCCACCCGGGAGCCAACGGTCAGAAGCAGCTGGCGGCAATGGCGTTCCGCACGATCACCCGGGCACGGCCGTAGCGCCTGTGCGCGCTCCCCGGGCACCGGCCGCCGGGCCGCGGGCATAGGCTCACGCGCATGAGGACGCAGGTCGGCAGGGAACCCTTCGGCACGCTGGACGACGGCACCCGCGTCGACCGCTGGACCCTGGAGTCGGGCCCCGCAGGGCTACGGGTCCGCATCCTCACCTACGGCGGGATCGTCCAGACGGTGGAGGCGCCGGACCGGGACGGGGTGTGGGGGCAGCTGGCGCTGGGCTTCGCCGACCTCGCGTCGTATGCCGCGCACGGCGGGTCGCACTTCGGTGCGCTGGTCGGGCGGTACGCGAACCGGATCGCCGGGGCGTCCTTCGTCCTCGACGGCAGGACCCGCGCGCTGACGCCGAACAACGGGCGCCACAGTCTGCACGGCGGGCCGGGCGGCTTCTCCCGGGTGGTGTGGGACGCCCGGGAGGTCGACGGCGGTGTGCAGCTGCACCGGGTCAGCCCGGACGGCGAGGAGGGCTTCCCCGGCGCGCTGGACGTGCGCGTGACGTACACCCTCTCCCCCGGCGCGCTGCGTATCGTCTCGCGCGCGACGACCGACGCGCCGACCGTCGTCAACCTCACCAACCACACGTACCTCAATCTGGGCGGGGACGGCAGCGGCAGCGCCACCGGTCATGAGCTGCGGCTGGCGGCCTCCCGGTACACGCCGGTCGACGGCACCGGCATTCCGGTGCCCGGCGCGCCCGCCGACGTCACCGGCACCCGCTTCGACTTCCGGGCGGCGCGCGCGGTGACAGGCGCCTACGACCACAACTTCGCGCTGGACGGCGGGGTGTGCGAGGCGCCGCGCACGGTCGCGGAGCTGTACGACCCGCGCTCGGGCCGCGCTCTGGAGCTGGCCACCACCGAGCCCGGACTCCAGCTCTACACCGCAGATCACCTCGACGGCACCCTGACCGGTACGTCGGGCGTCCCTTACGGCCCGGCGGCCGGTCTCGCCCTGGAGACCCAGCACTTCCCGGACTCCCCGAACCGCCCGGACTTCCCCAGCACGGTGCTGCGGCCCGGCGAGAGCTATCGCTCGGAGACGGTGTACGCGTTCTCGGTGCGGCCAGGGGGTGCGGGGACCCCCTGAGTGCGGGGCACCCCTAAGGGCGGGGCCGCACAAGGTCATACTGTGCGGCGACGACGCGGGGCGGCGGAGAAGGAACGATGAGCAGTGACCGGATATCCGGTCTCCGTGTCCGTTGCCTGCTCCGGGAGACCTCTCACCATGGCCCGCCTCCGCGTTCCCCATCTCGTGCTGTCCTGTGCGGCGTTGACCGTGCTGACGACCGGCTGCTCGCTGTCGGGTTACGGCCCGACGAAGGACGCGGAGCGCACGTACACCGTGCGCGGCACGGTCACCGCGCTGTGGGCGACGACACACGGCGGGGACATCGAGGTCGTACCGGTCGACGCCGGCGGGTCGGTCAAGGTGACGGAGAGGTACGTGTACAACGACCAGAAGCCGAATCCCGAACACGGCGTCAAGGACGGCCGGCTGACGCTCAAGGCCGAGGAGTGCGGCATGGGGCGCAAGTGCGAGGTGAACTACCGGGTCCTGCTGCCGCGCAACGCCTCGGTCGACCTGCACACCAGCGGCGGGGACATCACCGTCCACGGCGCCGCGGGCGGGATCGCCGCGGAGACCAGCGGCGGCGACATCACCGTCGCGGACTCCACGGCCCGCACGGCGAAGGCGAAGACCAGCGGCGGAGATGTAGACCTCGCGCTGTCCGCGGCGCCCGACGAGGTGTCGGGCCGGACCAGCGGAGGCGATGTCACCATCCGCCTCCCGAAGGGCTCCTATGCGGTGAACGCCACGACCAGCGGCGGCACCCGCAAGGTCTCCGTCCCGACGGACGGAAACTCCGCGCACAAGGTAACGGCCCGGACGAGCGGCGGTGATGTGTCGGTGGTGACCTCATGAGGGAGCGCGGGGGATGCCGGGGGCTCGGGGGACGCAGGGAGCGCGGGGAACGCAAGGGACGCAGGGGGCTCTCCTGGGGAGGAGCGCCCCCGTCTCCGGCCTTGGCCGCGTCTCCGGCCTCGACCCCGGCCCCGCGCCCGGCCCCGTCGCCGGACCCGGCCCCGTCAGCCGACCGTGACCTCGGCCGTCAGCCTGCGGTCGTCGACGCTGTGCGCCGCCTCGACGAGGTAGACACCCTTGACCCGGCGCCAGCCGCCCTCCTCCGCCACCCCGACGTCCCCCGCTCCTCCGCCGCCGGCGCCCTCGTCCCAGACCGCGAAGGCCCGGTCCGGCAGCGGGATCTCGGCCTCCGCGCTCTCACCGGGACCGGCCTCGACGACGGCGAAGCCGGCCAGCCAGCGGGCCGGGCGCTCCGGAGCGTCAGGGGCGGCGTCCGCGGTGGGCGCCAGATAGATCTGGACGACCTCGCGGCCGGTCCGGTCGCCCGTGTTGCGCACCCGCACCCGCACCGAGTCGGGGGTGGTGTCCAGCGACTCGTACTCCCAGTCGGTGTAGCCGAGTCCGTGGCCGAAGGGGTACGCGGGCGCGGGCGCGGACCGCTGCCAGCCGCGGTAGCCGATGTGCACCCCTTCGGAGTACGTGAGTCGGCCGTCCGCCGGGGTGACGGCGGTGACCGGGGCGTCGCCGAGGCGGGCCGGCCAGGTGGTGGGGAGCCGGCCGCCCGGCTCGTGGGCGCCGAGCAGGACGTCGGCCAGCGCCGCGCCGGCCTCCTGGCCGGGGAACCAGCTCAGCAGCACGGCAGGCACCTGCTCGCGCCACGGAAGCTCCACCGGGGAGCCGGAGTTGACGACGACGACGGTGTGCGGGTTGGCGGCGGCGACCCGGGTGACCAGCTCGTCCTGGCGGCCGGGCAGCCGCAGATCGCGGCGGTCGAAGCCCTCGGACTCGACCTCGTCGGTGGTGGCGACGACCACGACCGCGACATCGGCCGCAGCCGCGGCGCGGACGGCCTCGACGATCTCCGCGTCGTCATCGAGCTGCGGTGCGCTGTGGCCGAGGGCGAAGTTCAGCCCGTCCAGGCCCTCGCCGAGGTCCGGGCCGCCGGGCACGAACCGCAGGGTGACCCCGACGCTCTCGCCCGCCGTCAGCTCCGCCGTCAGCCGCCGCTCGACGGGGTGCATGAACGCCTCGAACGGGTCGTTGCCGTCCGGCGCGCAGCGGTCGTCGAAGAGGACCGCACCGCCGACGGTCAGCCGCAGCGCGCCGGTGCCGGAGACGGCGAGGGTGTGGCGGCCGGTGCTGCGCGGGGTGAAGCCGCCGGTCAGCTCGACGGAGCCCAGGTTCTGCCGGGTGACGCCCGCGGGGAGACGGCCCATTACCCGCACCTGGCCGTCGAACTGGGGAATCTCGGCGAGCAGTTGGCCGTCGGCGGCCAGATAGCGGGCACGCAGCGTGAAGCCTTCGCGGGCGTACGGGACCCGGGTGCGCGGCTCCGCGCCGAGCGCGAAGGTGACCTCGACGTCATCGGGGAGCGCGGCGCGCAGCCCCTCCAGCGGGGAGACCACCGCGTCCGGGAAGACCGTTGCCGAACCTCCGCCGAGCACCCGGGCGTCACCGGCGGCCGCCCCGATGACGGCGACCCTGCGGACGGCCGAGGCGTCGACCGGCAGCGCCCGCCGCGCCGCGCCCACCGGCTCGTTGCGCAGCAGGACGCACCCCCGCCGGGCGATCTCGCGGGCCACCGCCCGGCCGTCGATCCCCTGCGGCACCCCGTCCGGGCCGACCGCGGCCGGCACCCCTTCCAGGCATCCGGTACGGGCGGCGAGCAGCAGCACCCGGCGCACCGCGTCGTCCACCTCCGACTCGGCCACCTCACCCGCACGGACGGCCTCGGCGAGCGGCGCCCCGTAGACCGTACGGGGCCCCGGCATCGCCACGTCCAGGCCGCCGCGCAGGGCGCGCACGGTGTCGCGGGCGGCCGTCCAGTCGGAGACGTTGACGCCGTCGAAGCCCCACTCGCCGCGGAGGACGTCCTGCACGAGCGCGCGGTGTTCGGTCATCGTCGCGCCGTTGACCTGGTTGTAGGCGGTCATGACGCCCCAGGGGCGGGCGTGTTCGACGATGTGCTCGAAGGGTGCGAGATAGAGCTCGCGCAGCGGGCGCGGGGCGATGCGGTTGTCGACCGTGAACCGGTCGGTCTCGGCGTCATTGCCGACGAAGTGCTTGACCGTCGTACCCACACCGCCTTCCTGCACACCGCGCACATACCCGGCGCCGATCACGCCGGTGAGCAGCGGGTCTTCCGCATAACACTCGAAGTGGCGGCCGCCCAGTGGTGAGCGGTGGAGATTGACCGTCGGCGCGAGGAGCACGTGCACGCCCTTGCGGCGGGCTTCCTGGGCGAGGAGGTGGCCGGCCCGGCGGGCGAGCCCGGGGTCCCAGGTGGCGGCCAGCGCGGTGGGGCTGGGCAGGGCGACCGAGGGGTCCTCGGCGTTCCACTCCTGGCCCCGTACACCGACCGGACCGTCCGACATCACCAGCGACCGCAGCCCGATCGCGGGCACGGCCGGCAGGGTCCACATGTCCTGGCCGGACAGCAGTCCGGCCTTGGTGTCGAGGTCGAGCGCGGCGAGCGCCCGCTCCACCGCTGCGGTGTGGTCCTGCGCGCGGCCACGGGCAGGGCGGCCGGCGTCGGCATCGGCGGGATGAGTAGGACCACCAGTGGGATCAGTGGGATCGTGGGGCTGGGCGTCGGTCATGCGGCTCTCCGGTGCTTCCTCAGTGGACGGGCAGGCCCCCTGTCCCGGATTCTTGCCGCCCCACCTCCCGGTCGGTAGGTGTCGTTACTTTTCCGTTACACCAGTCGTACGGGATCTCCACGCGAGAGTTACGCTCGGCCGGTGACTGCACACGACCAGGACGGACCCCGCCGCGGTGGGGCGGGCACCCGGCAGGGCGGTGGCGGGCGGGAGGCCCAGCGCGCGGAGCGGCGCGAGGCCCTCCTGGAGGCCGCCATGGAGCTCATCGCCGAACGCGGCTACCGCCGTACCTCGCTCGCCGCCGTCTCCGAGCGCGCCGGACTGACCCAGCAGGGGCTGCTGCACCACTTCCCGACGAAGGAACTGCTGCTGGTCGGCGTGCTGGAGGCACGCGACCGCTGGGACCTGGCCTCGGCCGCCGCGGCGTCCGACACCTTGCGCACCGACGCCCTCGCCCAGCTCGTCGACTACAACGCCACCCGCCCCGGCATCGTCCGGACCTACACGGTGCTGTCCGCCGACAGCGTCACCGAGGACCACCCCGCCCGTGCCTTCTTCGAATCCCGTTTCCGCACCGTACGGGCGTCGATGGCCGAGGTGCTGCGGGCCGAGTACGGCGACACCCTGCCCGGCGGCCTGACCCCGGAGCGGGCGGCGCCGCTGCTGACCGCCGTGATGGACGGGCTGCAACTGCAATGGCTGCTGGACCCGGACGAGGTGGACATGCCGGCGGCGTTCCGGGACTTCCTGGCGCTGCTCGGACGCGGGGAGGCCGACGGCGACGGGTCCGGCGGCGACGGATCCGGCGGCGACGGATCCGGCGAGGATTCGGCCGGGGGCTGACCCCATAGCCGTATGCCCTGTGCCGCGGTGTCCCGTGCCGCTCTGCCCCTAGCGGGCGGGGGCGAGACAGGAAACCGTCATCTTGTCCGGGCTGTATTCGAGGTCGGCGAGCAGCTCACCGTCGGCGCACTCGTCCTTGGGGGCGTCGAGCCTGCGGGTCACCTTGTACTCCGCGTCGGCCGAACCGCAGTCCACGACCTCCAGGTCCTGGTCCTTCCAGTCGCCTTCGTTGCGTACGCAGTCACCGACGGCGAGGGTGGGCACCTTCCCGATACCGGCCCCCTGGACGAACGCGCCGAGTACGAACAAGGTCGGGATCGCCAGCACCACGAGGGCCATCGGCACCAGGAACAGCAGCGCCTCCGGCCGGCGCAGCAGTGACTTGCCCGGGTCGAGCGAGGGTCCGAAGCCGCCTACGGGGGCGGCCAGTTTGCGGAAGCGGCTGCGGGGACCGAGGTTCATCAGCAGGGTGAGCGGGGTGATGGCCACGGACAGCGGGCTCCACCAGCCCTGCCACAGCGTCTTCGCGGACATCTCGCGGTAGGTGGCCAGCCCGCAGGAGCGGCAGAACATGCCGCGGCGGCTGAGGAACCGCATCAGGAAGAGGAGGCCCTGATGCCCGCGCACGGTGGCCTGCACGGCGGGCTGAGCACCGCAGAGCCGGCACCCCGGGGCGGCGGCGTACGCCTGCGGGTGCTGCTGCGGGTGCGCGTGCGGGTGCTGCTGGGCGTACGGGTACGGGGCCTGGGCCGGGTGTCCCGGCTGCGGGGCGTACGGGCCGGCAGGCTGGTGCGGGTAGGCACCCGGCGGCTGGTGCGGAGCGGCACCGGCGGGCTGTTGCGCGTAGGGCCCCGCGGGCGGTTGCGGGTAGGGGCCCGCGGGCTGCTGCGGGTAGGACCCCGCGGGCGGTTGCGCGTGCGGGTACGGGCCGTGTGGTGGTGGCGGGGTGGCCACAGAGATCCCCCTGAGTCTCGTGGATATCGCCGGACGCGGTGGCGTACCGGGGCGGACTGAACCAGGAACCCTATCCGCGGCCGGACGGCGGGTGCGGTTCAGGGCGCCGGGCAAAGGCCAGGACCCCTACCGCCCCGCGGCGCGCACCGCTTTACTCGCCCCATGAGACGCATACGTACCAGGATCGGCGCGCTGGGTGTCGCGCTGCTGGCCACCGTCCCGCTGTCCCTGACGGCGCCGGCCGCCGCGGCCGCCCCGGCGGATGTCACGGTGGAGGAGGGCCGGCTGTCGCAGGCCGCGCCGCAGGAGATCCTGCGGCGCAGTGGATTCGACGCGGCGGAGCGGGAGTTCGGGCGCGGGCTGGCGCGGGTGACCACGTACGAGCAGGCCCGGCGCTATGTCGCGGACGAGGGTCGGGCGCTGTGGCGGCGGGCCGTGGACCGGGCGCAGGGGCGCGGGCCCGACGGCGGCGACCTGAGCCGGGACGACGACCGGCCGCTGTACTGGGCCCGGCTGGGGATGACGAAGCAACTACGGCAGTGGCAGCCGGACTTCGGACTGACCGAGTCCGCGCGCCGCACCCTGCTCGGGTCGCTGGAGCGGGGTGCGCGCGGCCAGAACTCCGTCGAACTGCCCGCCGGCAAGCACATCCTGCGGATCGTGGTGACCGGGTTCGACCCGTTCCAGCTGGACGCCGACGCGCGGCGCAGCAACCCGTCGGGGGCCGCGGCGCTCGCCCTGGACGGGACGACGGTGCGCACCGCCTCGGGGCAGCAGGCCCGGATCGAGACCGCGGTCTTCCCCGTACGGTGGGCCGACTTCGCCGACGGCACCGTGGAGCGCACGCTACTGCCGCACTTCCGGAGCGGGCCGCGGCAGGCCGACCTGTTCACGACGGTCAGCCAGGGGCGGCCGGGCCGGTTCGACGTCGAGCGGACCAACGGGGCCTGGCGGGGCGGCTATCCGGACAACGCGCGGGACTCCCGTACGGAGACCGTGCCGATCCCGGCGGGGGTGCCGACCGTACGGCCGCAGCCGCAGTGGACGACCACCAGCCTGCCGTACGCGCGGATCGTGGCGGCCGGGACCGGGCCGTTCCCGGTGGCCGACCACACCGAGGTCACCGAGATCCCGGCGGGCGGCACCGGACCGGTCGTACGGCCGGACGGCCCGACGCCGGGCTCCACGGCCCGTGCCGGGGGCGGCGGGGACTATCTGTCCAACGAGATCGCCTACCGGGCGACCCTGCTGAGGGACGCGGTGCGCCCGGGGCTCCCTGGCGGGCATCTGCACACCCCCGTGCTGGAGTTCGGCCCCGGCAACACGGACCCGGCGAACGGGCAGGTCACCGATCCGGTCTTCGTGCAGAACCGGGTCGCGATCACCGGGCAGGTACGGGCGATCGTGACGGTGGCGGCGTCGCAGACCGCGGCGGCACGGGGCGCACGGGGGTAGCCGGACGTCCCGGAGGCGGGGGGCGGGACGGCGCGGGCGCGGGCGGGCGGGCGCGGCGAAATGCTGCCCCGGGGCCCGGCCCGCCCGGCCCCCGCCCCGTCCCGTCCTCGTAGCCGCCCCCGTCCGCTCCGTTCCATCCCGCCCCGTGCCGCCCCGTGCCGCCCCCCGGCATCATGGGCGAATGATCATTGCCGCCGCACAATTCACCCCCGTACCGGGCGACATCGAGGCCAACGCCGCACGGATGGCCACGCTCCTCACCGAGGCCGCCGAGCGCGGCGCGGGCCTGGTGCTCTTCTCCGAACTCGCGCTGACGCACTACGACCGGCACCTGATAGCCGCCGACCCGGCGGGCCTGACGGTCACGGAGGACGATGCCCGGCTGGCTCCCCTACGGGAGGCGTGCCGGGCGACCGGGGTCGCGGCGGTCGTGAACGCGGCGGGTCGGACCGGCGGTGACGGGGACCGTCCGGCGATCTCCTCGTTCGTCCTCGGACCGGACGGCACGCTGCTCACCCGTTACGACAAGATCCATCTGTTCGAGGGCGAGGGAGAGGGCGAAGGAGCGAGCGAAGGGGAGAGCGAGAGCGCGCTCTTCGCGCCGGGCACCGCCGACGGCCGCTTCACCCTGGGCGGCATCCGGTTCGCCCTCGCCACCTGCTTCGACAACAGCTTCCCCGAGGTGCCGGCGCGGGCCGCGGCGGACGGCTGCCGGGTGTATCTCGCCAGTTCCTTCCACGACTCGGCACAGCGGGTGGCGCAGTACGGGCAACTGGCGCGCGAGCACGGGCTGCACGTACTGCTCGCCAACGGCACGGGGACCGGGCACTCCGGTCCGGGGTGCGGCCTCAGCGGCGTCTGGCTGCCGTCCGGCGAGCGGGTGGCGGCGGCCGCCGAGTGGACTGGGCCGGTGCCGGGTGACGGCGCGGAGCTGGTGCTGAGCGATGTCCGCGACCTGATCACGCTGATGGCCGACCCGGCGGTGGCCGCGATCCCCGTCCAGGAGTGCGGTGAGCCGCTGGTGGATGTGCGGACCGCGGCACCCGAGCTGCTGGTGGCCGACCTCCGGGACGACGAGCGGGGCGCCTACGCGCAGCTGCGCGAGGGGGTGCTGAAGCGGCTGCTGGCGGCGCAGCGGGCCCTGCCGGACGGGCTGCGGCTGAAGGTCGTCGAGGGCTACCGGCCACTGGAGCTGCAACGCCGCTACTTCGAGGGGTACGTGGACGAACTGCGGGCCCTGCACCCCGACCGGGATGCCGGGCGTCTCCATCAGGCCGCCAGCCGCTATGTGTCGCCGCCCGGGATCGCCCCGCACAGCGCCGGAGGCGCGGTGGACCTCACCCTCGTCACCACGGCGGGCGAGGATGTCGACATGGGGACACCGATCAATGCCAGTCCGGAGGAGAGCAACGGCGCCTGCTACACAGGTGCCCCGGATCTGAGTCCCGCCGCCCGCACCCACCGGCGGGTGCTGAACGCCGCCCTGCACTCCGCCGGGCTGGTCAACTACCCGACCGAGTGGTGGCACTGGTCCTACGGCGACCGCTACTGGGCCCTGACGACCGGCGCGGACCATGCGCTGTACGGGCCGAAGGAGTGGGACGGGCCGACGGAGGGGGACGGGCCGACGGAGGGGGACGGGCCGAAGGAGGGAGACGGGCCGACGGAGGGGGACGGGCGGTGACGTGCCGCCGCGCACCCGGCCCTCGTACCGCTCGGCGGTGCGCGGGCCCGTGCGCGGCGAACACGCCGGGGCTCAGCCCTGCGGCAGCTCGGGCGCCAGTGCCTCCAGTTCCGCCCGGGTCGGATAGGACGGCTGGGCGCCCGGCTTGGTGACGGCGGCAGCGCCCACCCGTACGGCGAAGCGCGCCGCCTCGGGCAGTGCGTCGCCGCGGGCCAGGCGGGTGGCGAGGGCGCCGGTGAAGGCGTCGCCGGCGCCGGTGGTGTCCACGGCCTTGACCCGTACGCCCGGGACCTCCGCGGCCCCCGAGGCGTCCAGGACCAGCGCACCGTCGCCGCCGAGGGTGACCACGACGGAGCGAGCGCCCCTCTCGCGCAGCGCCTGCGCCCACTCGGCGGGCGTGCCGTCGGCGAGCCCGGAGAGCTGCCGCGCCTCGTGCTCGTTGACGACCAACGGGTCGGCGACCGCGAGGAGTTCGGGGGCCAGCGCGGCCGCCTCGGGCGTCGGGGAGGGGTTGAGGACGACGCGGGTGCCGGCCTGCTCGGCGGCCGTGGCGGCGGCCCGTACGGATTCCATGGGGATCTCCAGCTGGAGGGAGACCACCGCGGCGGCGGCGATGGTGTCCTTCGCGGCGGCCACGTCCTGCGGGGTGAGGGCGGCGTTGGCGCCGGGCGAGACCACGATGCTGTTGTCGCCGTCCGGGTCGACGATGATCATTGCGGTGCCGGTACGGGCCGCGTCGTCCACGATCACCGGCGAGACATCGGTGCCCGCGTCGTGCTGGGCGCGCAGCAGCAGTTCGCCGTACGCGTCGCCGCCGACCCGCGCCAGCAGCGCGGTGCGCCCGCCGATCCGGGCCGCGGCGGCCGCCTGGTTGGCCCCCTTGCCGCCGGCCGACTCGACCAGGTCCGTACCGGTGACGGTCTCGCCCGCGCCGGGCCGCCGCTCGACCCGAACCGTCAGATCCGCGTTGGCCGAGCCGACCACCAGGACGTCATACATGCACCGCTCTCCCACTTCACTCACCTGTCGTTGCCGTGCGGCCCGCCGGGGCCGCGCTCTCAGCCGTCGAACTTCGCGGCGTTCTTCGCCGTCACCAGCACCACCGGCACCCTGACCGACTGCGGCAGCTTCTCACCACGGGAGGCCTTCAGCGCCCAGTCCACCGCCTGCTTGCCGAGGAGTTCCGGCTGCTGGGCGACGGTGGCGGTCAGCGTGCCGCCCCGCACCGCCTTGACGCCGTCCGGGGTGCCGTCGAACGCCACCACCTTCACGTCCTTGCCGGAGCGGCCGCCCAGCGCCTTGGACGCGCCCAGCGCCATCTCGTCGTTGGCCGCGAACACCCCGCCGATGCCGCGGTGTGCCTGGAGCATGTTGGTCATCACGTCCATGCCCTTGGTGCGGTCGAAGTCGGCGGGCTGCCGGGCGACGACCTCGATGCCGGGGTACTTCTTGATGCCTTCCTCGAAGCCCTTGCCGCGCTCGCGGGCGGCGGAGGTGCCGGCCTGCCCCTCCAGGAAGGCCACCTTGCCCTTGCCGCCGAGCGATTCGGCCAGCGTCTTCGCGGCGAGCCGGCCGCCCGCGACATTGTCGGAGGCGATGGTCGAGCCGACCTTGCCGCCGTTGACCCCGCGGTCGATGGAGATGACCGGCACCTTCGCCCGGTTGGCGACGCCGACGGCCGGTACGGCGGCGTCGGAGTCGACCGGGTTGATGATGGCCGCCTTGACGTTCTGGCTGGTGAACGTCTCCATCTGGTTGATCTGCTGGGTGGGGTCGTTCTGGGCGTCGGTGATGTTGAGGTGCAGACCGCGGGCGTCCGCCTCGGCCTGGGCGCCCTTCTTGATGCCGACGAAGAACGGGTTGTTCATCGTGGACAGCGCGAGCCCCAGGTCGGTGTTGCCGCCGCGGTCGCAGCCGGCCAGCCCCAGGGCGACGGTCGCGGCCAGCCCGGCCGCCAGCGACGCCTTGATCCGGGCGTTCCCCCGGGCGTTCCTCGGGACGTTCGTACGGGCCTTCATCGCGCGCTCCGGCGGCGCAGCGTGTCCAGGAGCACCGCCAGCGCGATCACCAGTCCGGTGGCCACCTGCTGCCAGAACGCCGAGACGCTCAGCAGGTTGAGGCCGTTGCGCAGGACGGCGAGGATCAGCGCGCCGATGAGGGTGCCGGAGGCCTTGCCGGAGCCGCCGGAGAGGCTGGCCCCGCCGATGACGACGGCGGCGATGGCGTCCAGCTCGTAGCCGGTGGCGGCCTGCGGCTGCGCGGAGGTGAGCCGGGCGGCGAGCACGATGCCGGCGACCGCGGCGAACACGCCGGACAGCGCGTAGATGGCGAGCTTGCGGCGCTTGACGTTGATGCCGGAGAGCCGGGCCGCCTCCTCGTTGCCGCCGATCGCGAACATCGCCCGGCCGGAGTACGTACGGGCCAGGATCAGCGCGGCGATCAGCCCCATCGCGATCATGACGAGGACGGGCACCGGCAGCCAGCCGCCGAGGGTGTCACCGAGCGCCCCGACCGAGGTGGGGAAGGGGATCGGGGAGCCGCCGGAGATGACCAGGGCCAGACCGCGGCCGATCGAGAGCATCGCCAGCGTGGCGATGAAGGCGGGCAGCTTGCCGTAGGAGACCAGGGCGCCGGAGACCAGACCGGCCGCCGCGCCGGTGGCCAGGCCGAGCAGCACCGCCATCCAGACGGGCAGGCCCTCCCCGGTGGCCGCCCAGGCGACGACGGTGGCGGAGAGCGCGGCGACCGAGCCGACCGACAGATCGATACCGGCCGAGACGATCACGAAGGTGACGCCGAAGGCGAGGATCGCGGTGACCGACGCCTGGACACCGACATTGAGGAGGTTCTGGCCGTTGAGGAAGTCCCTGGACAGCACCGCCATCACCACGACCAGGGCGATCAGTCCGCCGAGCGGGCCGTTTCTGAGGACCGCCCGGGAGAACCACGCTCCCGCGCCGTCCCGGTCCGGTGCCCGTCCCACCGCCTCGGCGGCGGCTCCTGTCTTCACCTCAGTGGACATCGGAGCCCTCCATCGCGCTCTTGTCGTGGTGCTTCGTGCTCGTGCTCGTGCTCGTGCCGTGCGGGGACTGGAGCGCCAGCTCCATCACGGCGTCCTGGGTGGCCTGTTCGGCCGACAGCTCACCGGCCAGCCGGCCCTGCGACATCACCAGCACCCGGTCGCTCATACCGAGCACCTCGGGCAGATCGCTGGAGATCATCAGCACCGCGCGGCCGGACGCCGTCAGATCGTTGATGAGCTGGTAGATCTCGACCTTGGCGCCGACGTCGATGCCGCGCGTCGGCTCGTCGAGGATCAGCAGCCTGGTGTCCGCCAGCAGCCACTTGCCGATGACGATCTTCTGCTGGTTGCCGCCGGAGAGGGTGCGGGCACTCTGTCCCAGGCCGCTCATCCGGACCTTCAACTGCTCGGCGACGGTGGCCGCTTCGCGCCGCTGCGCGCCCCGGTCCACCAGCCCGCCGCGGGTGTCGCGGTCGAGCCGGGCGAGGGTGAGGTTGTCCTGGAGCGAGGCGTCCAGGACCAGGCCCTGGCCCTTGCGGTCCTCCGGTACGAGGCCGAGCCCGGCGCGCATGGCGGCGCGGACATCGCCGCGGGCCAGTTCCTTGCCGTCGATCTCGACCGTACCGGCGTCATAGCGGTCCACGCCGAAGATCGCCCGGACCACCTCGGTGCGGCCCGCGCCCACCAGCCCGGCGAGACCCACGACTTCACCGGCCCGGACCTCGAAGTCGATGCCCTCGAAGACCGGTCCGGCCACCGAGCCGTTGCGCGTCAGACCGCGGACGCGCAGCAGGGGCGCGCCCGGCGTCCCGGGGCGCTGCCTCGGGTACTGCTCGGCGATGTCGCGGCCCACCATGAGGCGGATCAGTTCGTCCTCGTCCGTCGAGGCCGGTACCTCCTCGACGGACCGGCCGTCGCGCAGGACGGTGACCCGGTCGCCGAGCGCGCCGATCTCGTCCAGGTGGTGGGTGATGAAGATGATGCCGACGCCGGTGTCCCGCAGCTCGCGGACGATCCCGAAGAGGGTCTCGACCTCCTCGGAGGTCAGGACCGCGGTCGGCTCGTCCATGATCAGGACGCGTGCTTCCAGGCTGAGCGCCTTGGCGATCTCGACCATCTGGAGGCGGGCGATGCCCAGTTCGGCGACCGGGGTGTTCGGGGAGACGTCGAGGCGTACGCGCCGCAGCAGTTCGGCGGCCCGTGCCCGCATCGTCTTCCGGTCGACCAGGCCGAGCGCGGTGCGCGGCTGGCGGCCCAGGAAGATGTTCTCGGCGACGGTCAGCCCGGGGACGAGGTTGAACTCCTGGTAGATGGTGGCGATGCCGTGCCGTTCGGCGTCCTGCGCCGAGCGGATGGTGACCTCGTCGCCGTCCACGAGGATGCGGCCCTCGTCGGGGCGGTGGGCGCCGGAGAGCATCTTGATGAGGGTGCTCTTGCCCGCGCCGTTCTCGCCGAGCAGGACATGCACCTCACCGGTGCGCAGGGTCAGGTCCACGCCGTCCAGCGCGCGGACGCCCGGGAACGACTTCGTCACCCCCTCGACGCGCAGCAGTTCGCGGCCGCCCGGTACGTCGTCGTTGACGCCGGTCATGCGCTGCCCCTCTCTTCCTCGGATGACTCGTGTGGTGACTGACTCGGGTGGCCTGTGAAGGCCGGCTCGGGTGGCCCGCCCGGCCGGGGGAGCCGGACCGGAGTGCCGGTCCGGGCGCCGGGCGGGCCTGCTCAGGGGGTGGGCAGCTCGCCGCAGGAGCGGCGGGCGACCAGCCGGGCCGGCAGCAGCACCGAGGCGGCGGGCCGGCCCTCGATCCGCTCCAGCAGGGTGTGTACGGCGGCCCGGCCCAGTTCGCGGGTGGGCTGGGCGATGGCGGTCAGCGGCGGGTCGGTGTGGGTGAACCACGGCACGTCGTCGTAGACCACCAGCGCCACATCGTCGGGAACCCGCAGCCCGCGGGCGCGGAGTTCGTCCATCGCGCCCAGCGCCATCAGGTTGTCGGTGGCCAGCACCGCGTCCGGCGGCTCGGCGAGGTCGAGGAAGTCGCTCATCACCTGCCGGCCCCCGGTGTGCTGGAGGTCGGGGGTGGCGCCGACCCGCTCGTCGGGCAGGGTGAGGCCGTATCCGGCCAGCGCCGTACGGAAGAGGGCGAGGCGCTCGTCGCCGGTCGGGGTGCCGGCCGGGGCGACGATGATCGCGGGCCGGCTGCGGCCGTGGGCGGCGAGGTGGGCGGCGAGCTCGGTGAGCGCGGTGCGGCCGTCGGCGCGTACGCAGGGGGCGTCGATACCGGGCACGGTGCGGTCCAGCAGCACCAGCGGGGTGCCGGAGGCGACGACCTCGCGGAGCATCGCCGAGCCGGTGCCGGCCGAGCTGACCAGCAGACCGTCGATCCGGCGGTCGAGCAGGGTGCGGATGTAGTCGTCCTGCTGTGCGGGGCGCTCGCCGGCATTGCCGATGACCAAGCTGTAGCCGAGGCTGCGGGCCTCGTCCTCGACGGCGTCGGCCAGCTCGGTGAAGAAGGGGTTGGTGAGGTCGCTGATGATCAGGCCGAGGGCACCGGTCCGGGCGGTGCGCAGCGCGCGGGCGACGTTGTTGGGTCGGTAGCCCAGCTCCTGTACGGCGGCGAGCACCCGCTCGCGGGTCTCCGCGACCGGGCTGTGGCCGTTGAGGACGCGGGAGACCGTGGCGACGGAGACTCCCGCCCGCTCTGCCACATCTTTGATGTTCGCCATGGCGCCGTTGCCATTCTGTCCGTGCGCGCGCTCACCGTGCGGGAGAGCGGGTGCGCATGATCAACATGTAATCGATTTCTTGAGCATTTCGTGGGGGCTACGAAATCGATTACACGGTGGGTGCGTCAAGATACGGCGAAGGTGGCCTGCGTCACATCGGGGTAGCTGGGTGGGTGCGGGCGTGCGGGGGCCGGGTGCGGGGGCCGCACCGGGGGCCGGGTGCGGGGGCCGCACCCACCTCCACAGACACGCCAAGGGCCGCACCCCGTCGCGGGATGCGGCCCCTGTGTGCGTGCCGGTGGTGCAGCCGTGCGTCAGGCGACGGTCAGCTTGACCTCGATGTTGCCGCGGGTCGCGTGGGAGTACGGGCACACCTGGTGCGCCTTCTCCACGAGGTCCTTGGCGGTCGCCGCGTCGACGTTGGGGATCGCCGCGGAGATCTCGACCGTGAGGCCGAAGCCACCGTCCGGGGTCTTGCCGATGCCGACCTGGGCGGTCACCCGGGAGCCGGAGACATCGGCGTTCTCCCGGCGGGCGACGACGCTGAGCGCGCCCTGGAAGCAGGCGCTGTAACCGGCCGCGAAGAGCTGCTCGGGGTTGGTGCCGGCGCCACTGCCGCCCTGCTCCTTGGGCGGGTTGACGATCACGTCGAGCTTGCCGTCATCGCTGGCGACGCGGCCGTCACGGCCGTTCTCAGCGGTGGCGACGGCCGTGTAGACGACGTCGACGGTCTGGATGGACATACCAAATCCTCCTGTGGTTCGCCGCGACTCGCGCCCACGGATCGCGACGGCTTGCCGCTGAGCCTAACGGTCGGGCGCAAGGCCCCGTCGGGGAGTCACACACCCTCCCCGCCAGGGCCTGCAGCAGCCGCCAGGGTCACCGTCAGACCGCCAAGCCCCGCGCCAGGCAGCCAAAGCCCCCGTCAGTCCGTGAGGCTCACGATCATCTTTCCGGTGTTCTCACCGCGCAGCAGGCCCAGGAACGCCTCGACGCCGTTCTCGATGCCGGCCACCTTGGTCTCGCTGTACTTCAGCTCGCCGGAGCGGATCCAGGCGGAGACCTCCTCGACGAACTGCGGCTGAAGTGCGGCGTGGTCGCTGACCAGCAGGCCCTGGAGGCGCAGCCGCTTGCCGATCACCATCGCGAGGTTGCGCGGAGCGGGGCTCGGCTCCGTCGCGTTGTACATCGAGATCATGCCGCAAATGGCGGCACGGCCATGGACGTTGAGGGAGCTGATGGCCGCTTCGAGGTGGTCGCCGCCGACGTTGTCGAAGTAGACGTCGATGCCCTCCGGCGCGGCCTCCTTGAGCTGCTTGGCGACATCGCCGTTCTTGTAGTTGAAGGCGGCGTCGAAGCCGTACTCCTCGACGAGGAGCTTGACCTTGTCGTCGGAGCCGGCCGAGCCGATGACCCGGGAGGCGCCCTTGAGCTTGGCGATCTGGCCGACCTCGCTGCCCACCGCACCGGCCGCGCCGGACACGAAGACGGCGTCGCCCTCCTTGAAGGACGCCACCTCCAGCAGACCCGCATACGCGGTCAGGCCCGGCATGCCCAGCACACCGAGGTAGGCGGTGAGCGGAGCCAGCGACGGGTCCACCTTGGCGGCACGCTTGGCGTCCAGCACCGCGTACTCACGCCAGCCGAGGCCGTGCAGGACATGGTCGCCGACGGCGATGGAGTCATCGCGCGAGGCGATGACCTCGCCGACCGCGCCGCCGTCCATCGGCTGGTCGAGCTGGAAGGGCGGGACGTAGGACTTCACGTCGTTCATCCGGCCGCGCATGTACGGGTCGACGGAGAAGTGCTGCGTACGGACGAGGATCTGACCCTCGCCGACCTCGGGCACCGCGGCCTCGCGCAGCGCGAAGTCCTCCGGGGTGGGCCAGCCGTGGGGGCGGGCGACGAGGTGCCATTCGCGGCCGGTCGTGGGCAGTGCGGACATAACGCGATCCTCCTAAAGCTTCAGGTACTGAAACAACCATGCCCCTCGATATTTCATGTTGTCAAGTAAATGGGTATCCTCGTATGCATGACCCCCCGCGCAGACTCCTTGACCGTCGAGGTCGTCGAGCTCATCGGCACCGTCGTCGCCCGCTACTACGAGGAGTACGAGCACGCCGCGGCCGAGCACTCCCTCACCGGCGCCCAGGCCAGGGTCCTCAGCCTGCTCTCCGCCGAGCCGCTGCCCATGCGCAAGGTCGCCGAGCGCCTGAAGTGCGAGCCGTCGAACATCACCGGCATCGTGGACCGCCTGGAGACCCGCGGCCTGGTCGAGCGCCGCCCCGATCCGGCCGACCGCCGCGTCAAGCTCGCCGCCCCGACCGACGAGGGCGCGCGCACGGCCGAGGCGCTGCGTACGTCACTCCACTTCGCGCGCGAACCCCTCGGCCGGCTGACGGTCGCCGAACGGACGCTGCTGAAGGAGCTGCTGCAACGGATGCTGGGCGTCGCGCCCGAGTGAACCGGGCGCGGCCGTCAGGAGCCGCACTCCGCACCGACCGCCCCCATGGCGTCCGCCTCCCCCTCAACTCCCGCCGTCCGCAGCCCCCGCAGCAGCGTCAGCGCCGCCACCGCGGCACAGGCCATGACGCCCGCGGCGACCAGCACCGCCGTCTGTAGCCCCCCGGTGAACGCGGCGCGGGCCGCGGTCAGCAGCGCCTCGCCCGCCCGGCCCGGGAGTTCACCGGCCACGGCGGCGGCGCCCGCCAGCGTCTCCCGTGCCGCGTCGGCCGCGTCCGCCGGAAGGCCGGCGGGCAGGGCGTCACCGATGTCCGTGCGGTAGAGCGCGCTCCCGATGCTGCCCAGGATCGCCATGCCCAGTGCGCCGCCCAGTTCGGTGCCGGACTCCAGCACGGCCGAGGCGGAGCCCGCCCGCTCGGGCGGCGCGAGACCGATGGCCAGTTCGTTGCCGAGCGACATCACCATGACCAGGCCCGAGGCGTAGACCGCCGAGCCCACCAGGACGAACCACAGGGCCGAGCCCGGTTCCAGCCAGGAGAGCCAGACGAAGCCGCCGGCCGCGATGACGCACCCCATGGCGATGACATACGCCCGGTCCATCCGCTGGGCGAGCACGGCGGCCACCGGCGCCATCCCGCCCACCGCGAGGGTCGGCAGCAGATTCCACAGCGCCGCCTCCATGGGACTCATGCCCCGTACGGACTGGAGGTACTGGGTGAAGAACACCGCACAGCCCACGATCGCGAACATCGCCAGCAGATTCATCAGCACCGAGACGCTGAACCCGCGGTGCCGGAACAGCTCCAGGTCGAGCATCGGATGGCGGGCGGTGCGCTGGCGGTACACGAAGGCCGCGGCGGCCAGCAGGCCGCCCACGACGGCGAGTACGGGCCACGCCGCCAGTCCGTCGCGGGCGATCTCCTTGACCCCGTAGACCACCGGCAGCATCGCGAGCAGGGACAGCAGCGAGCCGGGCAGGTCGAAACGTCCGGCCGCCGGGTTCTTGAACTCCGGCAGCAGCAGCGGCCCGCAGACCAGCAGCAGCACCATCGCCGGAGCGTTGACCAGGAACACCGAACCCCACCAGAAGTGCTCCAGCAGCGCCCCGCTGAGCACCGGGCCGATCGCGATGCCGCCGGTCACCGCCGTCGACCAGATCGCCACCGCCTTGCCGCGCTGCCCGGCGTCGTGGAAGAGGTTGCGGATCAGCGCGAGCGTGGACGGCATCAGGGTCGCGCCGCCGATGCCGAGCAACGCCCGTGCGGCGATGAGCATTTCGGCGCTCTGTGCGTAGGCGGCGGCCCCGGAGGCGAGTCCGAAGAGGAGGGCGCCGGACAGCAGCAGCTTGCGGCGGCCGATGCGGTCGCCGAGCGCTCCCATGGTGATCAGCAGGCCGGCCAGGACGAAGCCGTAGACGTCCAGGATCCACAGTTGCTGGACGCTGCTGGGCTCCAGCTCCGCGGTCAGGAACGGCACCGCGAAGTACAGCACCGAGACGTCCATCGAGACGAGCAGGCACGGCAACAGGAGGACGCCCAGGGCGGTCCACTCCCGGCGGCCGGCCAACGGTTGGGATGTGTACGCAGTAAACGACATGGGTGACAGGGTAAGCAGCGTGCGCTTACGGTGCAAACAGTAGGACTGACAAGGGAATTGGAGGTGCGTCACACTAGTGCACTTACCTAGTGCGACGCCCTGATGAAGGACACCCTGTTACCCTCACATCCCGCCGAACCACCCTGGTGCACTAGTACGGAGGTCCCCCCGTGGAGCAGCCTGCCCCGCCGCCCTACCGCCGGATCGTCGACACGATCCGCCGCCGTATCGACACCGGCGAGCTGACGCCGGGCGACCGGGTGCCCTCGACCCGGCGGATCACCCAGGAGTGGGGGGTGGCGATGGCGACCGCCACCAAGGTGCTGACGACGCTGCGTCAGGAGGGCCTCGTACGGGCCGTACCGGGAGTCGGCACGGTCGTGGCCGAGCCGCAGCGGACCCCCCGCGGCGGGGCGGCGCGGGAGCGGCGGCCGCGCGAGACGGACAGCGGGCTCAGCCGCGAGAGCGTCGTACGGGCCGGGGTCAAGGTCGCCGATGCCGAGGGGCTGCGGGCGCTGTCGATGCGCCGGGTCGCCGCCGAGTTCGGGGTGTCCTCGATGGCGCTCTACCGTCATGTGGCGGGCAAGGACGAGCTGGTGCTGCTGATGGCGGACGCGGCGTTCCACGACATCGAGCTGCCCGAACCGGCGCCGGACGGCTGGCGCGAACGGATGGCGGCCGGCGCACGGCTGCAATGGGAGCTCTACCGGCGTCACCCGTGGCTGGCGCAGTACCTGTCGCTCACCCGGCCGCAGCCGATGCCGCGGGCGATGGCGCTGATCGAGTGGACCATGGCGCGGGTCCGGGGCATGGACCCGGTCACGCTGATCCATATGGCGCTGACGCTGCTGGGCTTCGTGCTGTCCACCGCCGCCGGGTTCGAGGACGATCTGGAGGCCGAGCAGGAGACCGGCATGGACCAGAACCAGTGGATGGCGACGATGGAGCCGGTGTTCGACGGCATCCTCACCTCGGGTTCCTATCCCATGTACGCGGGGGTCTCCGGGATCGACGACGACGTGGTCAACCTGGAGTCGCTCTTCGAGTTCGGGCTGGACCGTCTGCTGGATGGCATGGAGACGCTCGTCGAGGGCCGGGCGGCCGGGGCGGCCGGCGCCGGCTGAGCTCCCCGACGGCGGCCCTCCCGCCCCGGAACCCGCGCCATCCACCACCATGTCCCTCATGAACGGCACCGCTGACCACGACCCGCCCGCAGGCTCCGGCGCCCCCTCCGCTCTGCCGGGACCGGTCGCCTTCCAGCTCGTCCTGCTGCGCCGGATGGCCGACCACCACCCCGGCCTGGTCGAGGACGCCCTGCGCACCCTGCGGGTCTCCCGCGCCGACCTGCGCGAGGCCAACCGCCGCTGGCAGGCACGGATGCACGTCCCGCGGGCGCGCGGCGGCGTCCAGCCGTATCGTGCGCTGCTCGGCACCCCCGAGTCCGTCACCGCCCGGCGGATCGGCGACCTCACCTGCGAGGCCCTGGCCTGGCCCGTTCCGCTCTGGCCCGATCTGCGGTTCGAGGTCCTCACCGGCACCGGGGGCGCCGTCTGGAACGCCTGGCTCGTCCGGGCACCCGGCGCCACCGCCCCTGACCTGCGGACGACCGAGGATCTGCGGCCCTGGTCCTGCACGGTCGACGAGGTCGCCCGCGCCTTCGCCCCGGCCCGTCCGATGGAGGGCAGCGCCCCCACCCGCTGGCGGCTGTCCTGCACCGCCCCCGGCCCCGACGGCACACCCCAGGAGATCGTCCCCGAATTCACCTGGGGGCTGTACCAGCGGCTGACCGGCCCGGCCCCCGCCGCACCGGCAGATCGCGACGGCCTCACCCCTTTGCCCTAACCGCCCCCTCCCCGTCCCCCGAGCGGACCTTCCCAGCAGGCGGCCCGCAGTGCACGACCGGAGGATGGCGCACGAGCGGTCCCTGCGAACAGGCCGCACGAGCGCTCCGTCCATACCGGCCAACGGGGAGGAATCACCCATGACCATCAGCCTCGCCCAATTGCGGCGGTGCTCGGCCGCCGTCGACATCGGAGCGGCCCGGACCAGGGTGTACGTGAAGAACCAGGGGCTGGTCGTCGATGAACCGACCGTCGCCGCCATCAACACCCGCACCGGGGCGCTGCTGGCCGTCGGCGCCCAGGCCGAGGTGATGGACGGCCGCACACCCGACTACATCCGCGTGGTGCGCCCGGTCTCCGGCGGCACCGTCGTCGACATCGACATGGCCCAGCGGCTGCTGCGCACCCTGGTCGGCGAGAGGCTGCGCAAGACCTGGCGGCGCCGGCCGACGATGCGGGCCGCGGTCTGCCTCCCGTACGGCAGCGAGCCGCTGGCGCAGCGGGCGGCCGTGGAGACGCTCACGGGGCTGGGGGCCCGGCGGGTGGAGCTGGTCGACACGCTGGTCGCCGCCGCGGTGGGCTCCGGGCTGCCGGTGGAGCAGCCCGAGGCCACCATGATCGTGGTGTGCGGCGCGGGAACCACGCAGGTCGCGGTGCTCTCCCTCGGCTCGATCGTGGCCGCGGAGACCGTGCCGGTGGGCGGCAACGCCATCGACCACGCGGTGGTCCAGCATCTGCGGCTGCATCACGAGCTGATGCTGGCGGGCCCGGCGGTACGGCCGCTCCAGTTGATCCTCTCCGGTGGCGACGGCCTCTCCCCCGGCTCCACCGAGGTGCACGGCCGGGACGTGGTCAGCGGGATGGCGCGCTCCGTCCACGTCGACACCGAGCGGGTACGGGACGCCATCACCACCCCGCTGACCGCGATCCTCGACGCCATCGGGGCCGTGCTGCGGCGCTGCCCGCCGGATCTGGTCGCCGACCTCGGGGAGCGTGGCATCGTGCTCGCGGGCGGCAGCGCGCTGATCCCCGGACTGGAGCCGATGATCCATCAGGCCACGACCATGCCGGTGCACACCGCGGACCGCCCCGACACCTGTGCCGTCATGGGGCTCGGGGCCATGATCGAGGGCAAGGTGCAGCCCCTGCACCTCGATCCGATGGCTCCGTAACGGCCCCGGCCGGCCTCGTACCGCAGCGTGCCGAGCGCGCCACGGGCTCTGCGCGTGACGGGCTCGGGCGCTACAGGCTCCGGGCGTTCCAGGCGACCACCGCGGGGCGGTCGTGCTCGGTCCCCAGGACGCCGACCGCGCCGGTCTCGAACGTGAACAGCCCGCCGGCCGAGGCCGGCAGCCCGAGCCGCCGGGCGGCCAGCACCCGCAGGAAGTGCGCATGCGCCACCAGCGCCACATCGCCCTCGTCGACGGCGAGCTGGGACGCGATCCGTGCCAGCACCCGGTCGGCGCGCGCCCCGACCTGCTCGGGTGACTCCCCGGGATGCCCCTCGGGCCCCTCGGTGACGCCGTCGGAGAACAGATACCAGCCTGGCCTGCTGCGGTGGATCTCGGCGGTGGCGACGCCCTCGTAACCGCCGTAGTCCCATTCGCGCAGGTCGGGGTCGATCTGCGGGCCGACGAGGCCCGCCAGCTCGGCGGTGCGCAGCGCCCGCTCCATCGGGCTGGCGTACACCTGCCCGATCTTCCGGTCCGACAGCAGCGGCCGCAGTGCGCGGGCCTGCTCCTCACCCTTGGCGGTCAGCGGCAGGTCGGTCCAGCTGGTGTGCCTGCCGTCCCGACTCCACTCGGTCTCGCCGTGCCGGACCAGAAGGAGGTCGCTCACGAGCCCTGCGCCTGCTGCCCCTGCTCGGCCTCCGCCGGCTCGCCCTGCGCGGCCTCGGTGACCGAGGCGCGGACCTCGTCCATGTCCAGCGCGCGGGCCTGGCCGATGACGTCCTCCAGGGCCTCCTCGGGCAGCGCGCCCGGCTGTGCGAAGACCGCGATGTTCTCGCGGACGATCATCACGGTCGGGATGGACTGGATCTGGAGGGCCTGCGCCAGCTCGGGCTGCGCCTCCGTGTCGACCTTGGCGAAGACCAGGTCCTCGTGCGTCTCGGAAGACCGCTCGAAGACCGGGCCGAACTGCTTGCACGGACCGCACCACTCGGCCCAGAAGTCGATGAGAACGAAATCGTTGCCGGAGACGATTTCGTCGAAGTTTTCCTTGGTGAGCTCGATGGTGCTCATGCGTGTTTCCCTGCTTCCGGTCTGTCGACGATTGCCAGTCGGTCTCCGGCTGCGGTAACGGGCATCGCCCATGACGTATTCCGCAGGCCGGACCGTCCCGCACCCCTGCCCACCGATCGCGTTCCTAGACATAGCGATTCGGGTGGGAATCCCCACGCCGCCCGCCGGGCTCCCCCACCACGACGAGGACACCCCCGTACCCCCTGGACACACGCCGCCCCCGGGCGCTTCGGGGAGCTTCGCGATGCGGTCTCCCCGGAGCGCGTAAATGCCACCATCCAGGGCCTGATCCAAACGACAGGCCCTAGCTCTTCGCCTTGGCGTAGTCGGTCGCCATACCGCCCGCGAAGTCGTACAGGATGACCTGCTCGTCCCCCACGACCCAGGCATCGTGCCCGGGCGGACAGACGAAGACATCGCCGGGGCCCACCTCGGACTCCGCGCCGTCGTTCATCCTGAGCCGCATCCGACCCTGGACCATGAAGCAGTTGTGGTGGACCTCGCAGCTCGTGGTCCCGGCGATCGGCCCCACCGACTCCGTCCAGTGCCAGCCGGGCTCGAAGGTGGCCACGGCGAAGTCCAGCCCGGTGAGGTGCAGGGCTTCGAGGTGGCCCAGGGGAAAGTCGCGCCGTTCATCCGGCTTGTCGACCGTCTTGACTTCCATCATGAGGGCTTCCTCCATCCACCCCCCTGGGCCGTCCGTGCATACCCCCTGGTCCTTCCATGGTGCGCCGCACGGGAGCACCCGGCCACCGCGTCCCGCCCGGGGACACACTGGATTCCACCGGCCCGCGGGATGCGTCCGGCGCGCCATGAACGACTCCCGGGGCCGCCCCGGCCGGGATGTCGCCGAGGAGGTGCCGTGGCACGCAGTCGCCTCCCCCGGCGGCTAGCATCGCGAAAGGACCGCCAAGAACGGAGCTTTCTTCTGTGCGTCATCTGCGCGTAGGCGTCGCCATCTTGACCATGGGGAACCGTCCCGCCGAACTCCAGGCGCTGCTGGACTCGGTCGCCAAGCAGGACCTCCCGCCGGCCCACGTCGTGGTCATCGGAAACGGCTCGCCGCTCCCCCCTTTGCCGCACGGCGCGACGGGCGTCGAGCTGAGCGACAACCTGGGCGTCGCCGGCGGCCGGAACGTCGCCCTGGACGAGCTGCGCAAGCTCGGGGACATCGATCTGGTGGTCGATCTGGACGACGACGGCCTGCTGATCAGCCCGGACGTGTTCAGCCGGCTGGCGGAACTGCACGCGAACGACCCGGAGTTGGGGATCGTGAGCTTCCGCATCGCCGACGAGCTGGGCCGCACCCAGCGCCGGCACGTCCCCCGCCTGCGGGTCGGCGACCCCGCGCGCGGCGGCCTGGTCACCACGTTCCTCGGCGGCGGACACTCCCTGTCCGTCCCGATGCTGGACCGGATCGGCGGCTGGCCCGACGAGTTCTTCTACGCCCACGAGGAAACCGATCTGGCCTGGCGCGCCTTGGACGACGGCTGGCACATCCGCTACGCGCCCGAGGTGGTGCTCCAGCACCCGTACACCTCGCCCACCCGGCACGCCGTCTTCCACCGCATGGTCGCCAGGAACCGCGTATGGCTGGCCAAGCGGCACCTCCCCGCGCTCCTGGTGCCGCTCTACCTCGGCGTATGGGCCGTCCTGACGGCCGTCCGCAGCCGCTCGGCGGCGGGCATGCGCGCCTGGGCCGCCGGCTTCGCCGAAGGAGTACGCACCCCGTGCGGACGGCGGCGGCCGATGCGCTGGCGCACGGTGTGGCGGATGACGCGGCTGGGCCGCCCGCCGGTCATCTGAGGGCAGCCCGCACGGCGGGTCGTCACAGACGGGACCGCAGGTACGGGTCCGTCACCCCGCCGGGGCAGGCGAGCCGTTCGATGTCCCATCCGGCACGCCGGGCGCCGGCCTGATACGCGCTTTCGTAGAAGCCGAGCACGGCGGCACGGGGATCGGCCGCGGTGCGGACCTCGTCGTACGGCAGCACCGCCAAGTGGCTGTCCCCGCGGGCGGCCCACTGTGCCGCAGCGGGTTCGAGCGGCTCCTCGGCCAGCCCCGCAGGCTCCGGAGCGGTGTAGGAGTAGAACGCGGGCGCGGTGAAGGAGTCGTCGCCGAACCAGAAACCGAAGCTGATGACCTCCCGGGAGTACGCCTCCCGGGTCACCGGGTCGACCTGACCGGGCTGGTCGATGTGCCGGTCGGAGAACCGGGTGTGGGCGATGTCGAAGGTGTGCCAGAAGTGGTGCACCGGGCTGACCTTCCCCGAGTAGCCCGCGGCGAAGTCCTCCAGCACCGACGCCACCTGGCTGAGGACCCGCCAGTAGCGGTGGGCGTGCCCGGCGTCGTAGGCCGCGTGCTCGGTGTCCTCGGCGAACGGCCGGGCGGCGTCGGGCAGATCGAACGGCCGCGGAATGGCGAGCTCCACGCGGACGCCCAGCGCGGCCAGCGACGCCATGACCGCCTCGTAGAAGGACGCCACGGAGTGGCCGACGAGCGGAAAGGAGAGCGTCCGGCCGTCCCCCGTCGCGATGACCATCCGGTGGCCGACGAAGTCGAAGTCCATCGTGAAGAGCGGGTTGCCGTCGGACTGCCCCATCGGACGGGTGGTGATGCCGCGTCCGGTCAGATGGAACGGGACGTTCCACCAGTGATTGCGCCGGACACTGGCGGCGAGCCGGATCTTCCCGACGATCTGCGCAAAACGGTGGAGCGTTTCTTTGGTGTCCCGCCATTCGGCGAACGGGATCGGCGGGAACAGCTCCATCGTCATCACCTGCCCTTCCCGTCCAACGCTCCTGACGGCCGGACGGGTCCTGGAAGACCAGATGACCACGCCCGGAGAGGGACGGCACGTCGTCGAAGCCGAGAGGCGCAACGGCGTTCGCGCGGCGCACCGGCCGGCGAGGACCGGGCGAAGAGGACCGCGCGGAGCGGACCGGGCGGTCTCGACTGGTCGACGGTGACCGGCAACCCCCGTTCGGTGACGGAACGACGCCCCTGCCACCAGGCCGTACCCAGGACAGCGGCCTGGAGGATAAGCCCCAGCCGCCTCGATGGCATCTCGCCAGAGGCGACATCTCCCATCAAACTAGAACAATTCGACAACGCATCCCGGGCGGAGCAACATGAATTTGTGGGAGGTGCACAGATGATGGCGAACCTCAGGCGACGGCAGGGCCCCCGATGGGGTGTATGCCGAGCAGACGGGCCTCTCCGCGATCAACCGCTATGAGCCGAGATGAGCTCATGTTGTCCAGACCGCACGTGAATCACTGGCCGGCCTTGCAGATCGCCCTTCTCGGCGGTTTCGACCTCGTGGTCGGCGATGTGCCGGTGGTGGTACCCGTCGGCTCGAAGCGGCTCCTGGCGTTCATCGCGCTCAACGGCCGTACTGCTGCCCCTCGGTCCCTGGTCGCCGGAAGTCTTTGGCCCGAGGCATGTGAGCAGAGCGCGCACACGAACCTGCGGTCGGCGTTGTCGCGCCTGCGCAGCATCGGCAGGAGAGCCCTGGAGGTCAGCCCCACCGACGTGCGCCTCGCGCGGGACGTCAGCGTCGATCTGCACCACGCGCGATCGCTGGCCCAGCGCATACTCGACCCCGGCGTCCCCGCCGAAGAGCTCCAGCTCAGTGCGGCGACCGTCGACCAGCTCTCCGGCGAAGTACTGCCCGGCTGGTACGACGACTGGGCATTGCAGGAGGCGGAACGCTGGCAGCAGCTGCGGCTCCACGCGCTGGAGTCGCTGGCGGGAGAATTCATCGACACGAAGCAGTTCGCCGGGGCGGTGGCGGCCGCCCACGCGGCCGTACAGGCAAATCCGCTGCGGGAGACCAGCCAGGCGTCACTGATCCGCGCCCACCTGGCGGAAGGCAACCTGTCCGAGGCGCTGGACGACTTCGAACGCTACGAGCACCGCCTCCGCGACGAGCTCGGACTGCGCCCCACACCGCGGCTGCGCCGCCTGATGGACGGGCTGCTGCGGCCGCACCCCGGCCGGTGACGGCGCCCCGGCGGCGGCGCCGGGCTCCGAGGAACCGCCGGGCTTCGAGGTACACAGCCCCCTCGCACCGGCGCACCGGACCGCCCCCTCAGCCATTCGGCGCAACAACACGTTTGCATCGGTATGGGTCTCTTTATTCTGAGGTAGCGGCGGTGACCTGAATGACCAGGTGATCCGTCGGCGAATTCGTCGATTTCCGGGACCCGTGAACGGGGGAGCATGGTGGAGCCACGCGGGTCCTCGGACGAGACCGGCACGGACGGTGCCGGCGAAGGCAAGAAGCCAGGACGGTCCGCTGCCGCCCGCGGGCTGCCGCCGGCGCCGAACGGGTCCTGGCCGCTGCTGTCGCGGATCGTGATCATGGCGGCCATCGGGCTGCTGACGATCGGTGTCACGCTCCACCTGGTTCTGCTGTTCCTGTTCGTCGCCCCGCCCAACGCCATCAGCAAGAAGTACGAGCGGCCGGTCAAGGGCTACGTCTATCCGGAGTTCGACCAGAACTGGCAGCTCTTCGCGCCGAACCCGCTCCAGGACAACATCGCCGTGTACGCGCGCGCCCTGGTCGCGTTCCCCGACGGCGCCCGGCGCACGACGAACTGGCTGGCGCTGACCGCCCAGGACATCCGCGAGATCAGGCACAACCCCGTGCCCAGTCACGCGCACCAGAACCTGCTGCGTCAGGCCTGGGACTTCTACAACAGGACGCACGATGCCAAGGGGCGGGCGATGGGCCTGCGCGGCGAACTCGCCGAGGCCTACGTACGCCGGATCGCGGCTCAGCGGCTCGGCCCGCGGATCGACGGCGGTCAGGTGGTCAAGGTGCAGATCTACGCGACGAACACCCCGATCATCCCGCCCAAGTGGAGCAGCGACAGCGGGAGCACCCAGAAGACCTTCCAGATGCTCCCATGGTGGCCGGTCTCCAAGAAGGAGTTCACGTGAGCGTCGAGAAGGACACGGCCCGGACGCCTTCCCCCTTCAAGGACATGGGCACCAGGCTCGACGCGGCGATCGCCAGGCTCCTGAACAAGATCACGAGTGCGGCCCTCGCGCCCTACCAGGCCGCGGTCATCCGGATCGGCTTCGCCCTGACCTTCGCGCTCTACCTCTTGCGCGAGTGGCCGCACCGGCTGGAGCTGTACGGCACCACCAACCCGTGGGGATTCGACCTGGCCCAGCGCCTCATCGCCTCGAACGACGCGTTCACGGTCCTGATGTGGTCGAACAACAGGCTGTGGTTCGAGCTGGTCTACCACGGGGTGATCGTCGCGAGTGTGCTGCTGCTCCTGGGGTGGCACACCCGCACGATGTCGATTCTGTTCATGGTCGGCGTGCTGTCTCTGATGAACCGCAGCGTCCTCCTGGGCGACGGCGGCGACACCCTCATCCACCTGATGGCGAGCTATCTGGTGCTCACGCGGTGCGGGCAGGTGTGGTCGCTGGACGCCCGACGGCGGGAGCGCAAGGGGATGCCGCACCCGGACGGCTGCGACCGGATGAGCGTGGCGCTGTGGGCCCTCGCCGGCGCGGGCCTCGCCCTCGCACAGATGACGGGATTCGCCAAGATCCCCACGGGCTGGGTACTGATCCTCTGGGGACTGTGGCTGATCCAGGCCCTGTGGTTCTGGGCGGGGCGCCGTCGTGCCCCGGACGCGAGGGCGCTGTTGGATGTCGTCGCCAACCTCGTCCACAACGCGGCGATGCTGGTGATCGGCGCCCAGGTGTGCCTGCTCTATGCCACCGCAGGCTGGTACAAGATCCAGGGTGCCCGCTGGCAGGACGGCAGCGCCCTGCACTACCCACTCCATCTGGACTACTTCAGCCCGTGGACCGGTCTGTCCCAGGTACTCGACAGCCGCTCCATCGTCGTCACGCTGATCACCTACGGCACCGTGGTCGCACAGGTCGCGTTTCCCTTCACCCTCCTCAACCGACGGGTGAAGAACGTCATGCTTGCGATCTTGATGACCGAACACGCGACCATCGCGGTGATCTGCGGCCTGCCGTTCTTCTCGCTGGCGATGATCGCCTCCGACATGGTCTTTCTGCCGACGAACTTCCTGCGCTGGGGCGGGTCGAGGATCGCGGCCGCGCGCGACCGCCTCACCTCACGACTGCCCCGGAGCAAGGGTCCGGACGACCGGAACGACAGCCGGAGCGTGCCCGTCTGACGCACCGTGCGCCCCTACGCAGCTGATGTCCGGCGCGTACGCAGGTGCTGCCCGGCGCACGCGGCCCCCTGGCGGAACGGCCCGTGGTGGGCTCGAACCGCCAGGGGGACTGCGGGATGGTGCCCGCCCCTCAGCGTGAGCCGAGAGCTCTGCCGAGCACGTGCCCTGCCTCAGGCATTGTCGGCTCGGCCGCCTGTGCTGATGCCATGCGCTCAGCCGCCGGCTCCTGTGGTGCCACCCGTGGCACCGGTCGCGCCGGTCGCACCGGTCGCGCCGGTCGCACCAGTGGTGCCGCCTCCGGTGGTGGTGGCACCCGTGCTGGTTGAGGTGGCGCCGGTCGTGGTGGCGCCGGTGCTGGTGGTGGCGCCGGTGGCGCCGGTCGTGGTGGTGGCGCCCGTGGTGGCGCCGGTGGTGGTCTGGGCACCGGTCGTCGTACCGCCGGTGGTGGTCTGGGCACCGGTCGTCGTGGCGCCGGTGGTGGTCTGGGCGCCGGTCGTCGTGCTGGCGCCGGTGGTGGTGCTGGCGCCGGTCGTCGTGGTGGCGCCGGTGGTCGTGGCACCGGTTACGGCGCCGGTTGTCGTGCTGGCGCCGGTTACGGTGGTGGCGCCGGTTGTGGTGCGTCCGCCACCCCCGCCTCCGCCGCCTCCGCCGCCCCGCTTGCAGAGCGCCCTGAACGAGCCCGGAGCAACATCGATCACCTTGCCGGTGAACTTGCTGACGCACAGGACGTCTGCTGCTCCTGGCGCCGCTTGTGTCGCTTGGGTGGGAGCCTTCGCAGCCGCTGGTTCAGCGCCTGTCGCCCCTACCGCTCCCATCGCTCCGACGAGCGCCGCCGCTGCGAAAGACGCGCCGACCACATGGGTAAAGCGCTTCCGGATGACTGTCATCACTGCGCCTCCTCTTCTCTCTAGAGCCCATAGATGGATCCAGAGTGGGAGCACGCCCATGACCGCGGCGTTGAGCCTGCGTGACCCCCGCGTGACGCCGTTCAGTGTGCGTGGCGGGTTCCGACCGAACAGACCAGCACATTCCCCGACTTCGTCAAGGGCGAGCGGCTGTACTCCCTATGGGGCATCGTCTCCGGCACTCGGCGCGGCCACATGTGCGCCCTGCCCGAGGGGGTGTCTCCCCGATCTTCGTGGGCCTGCGACGTGGAGAGTGATCAGTCCCAGAGACGATCGAGATCAAGGCGTATCCCGTGGAGACCGTCCGGCCCGCCGATGGTCAACTGTCCGGTGGAAGAGAGCGTCAGGGCATTGCAGCGGTAGAGCAGCGGCAGGGTTTGAAGCCTTCCGCTGGTGAGGTGCCACAGGTGCAGCTCAGCATCGTTCACGTTGTTCTGGTGGGTGACCATTGCCGGCGAGGCGGCGTTGCTGTGGCCCAGCACAGCGGGCTCCGACATCGGGGCCGGCGGGTGAACCACGATGCGGGGCAGGCTTCTGGGCATACCCCGGCCTGCCGATTCCGCTCCCGCACCCCCTCGAGCCCATGTGATGCCCCCTACGCACGATCAGCGCGCCGGTGCCGTTTCAGCCTGGTGAGATACCCGCGAGGGAGGTGGCAACACGGGCGGTTCGGAGGTAGCCGGCCCATGACGATGCCCGCGTCAGGAAGCGACGTCCGTGCGCCCGGGTGGCGTCGGGGAGTACCCGGGGAAGGTCGGCCCGATGGGTGCGGCTAAGCCCTCTGACCTGCCCCGCGTCACCGAACAGGTCCTTCGTGCAGGGCAGTGGCCACTGCCCTCCGCCTCAGTCGCACTGAACAGCCCCGCCTCTTCCCCCCGGCAGGTGTCCCGTGGACCGCAGCAGTCGAGCAGGGCGCGGAGCCGGTCTCCCAGAGGTCCCTGCCATGCTGCGCGAGCTCCCCCTTTCCCGCCCTCGTCCAGAAGGTCACGCCATGGGGTCACTGACCTCGACGGGTACCCCGAGGTTGCGGATGGCCGCGATCTCGCTTTCGGGAGTGGCGGAGTCCGTGATGACCGTCTCGTAGTCGCTGATCGCTCCGAACGCGTGGGTGGCGGTCTTGCCGAATTTGGAGTGGTCGGCGAGCAGCAGGGCGCGGTCGGAACAGGCGATCATGGACTCCTTGACATCGGCATATTCGCGCAAGGGGTGGAAGAGCCGCCCTTCGAGAATGGCGGTGGCGGACATCAGGGCGATGTCCGCCTGGATCCGGGACAGCGCGCGCGCCACCTCGGGTCCGGTGCACGAGTTGAACTCACCGCGGTACTGGCCTCCCAGGAGCGTGACCGTCATGTCCGGTGCGGTACCCAGGAGTCGGGCGATACCGACCGAGTTGGTGACCACCGTGAGCTGCTCCATGCCCGCGAGGGCAGCAGCCAGCGGGTACAGCGTGGTGGAGTCGTCCATCACCACCGTGTTGCCGGGCTGGATCCACGCCGCCGCGGTCGCGCAGATGGCTTTCTTGGCCGGAAGGTTCTCGCCCTCGCGGAAGCGGGTGGCGGTCTCCATGGTCAGAGCGGGAAAGGCGACAGCCCGGCCGCGCTTCTTGCGGAGCAGATGGCGGCCGGCCAGGTCGTCGAGGTCGCGGTGCATCGTCATCAGACTCACCTGGAAGCGGTCCGCCAGTTCGTCGATGCGGGTCTCGCCGTGCTCGACGACGTAGCGCAGGATGCTCTGGCGCCGCTGTTCGACGGTGGCCTGCGACGACCGTGCCTTGTTGGGCACGTATGGCTCCCTTCCCAGTCCTGCCGACGGGGCGGTCAGTTCTCCTGCGGACGCACGACGGTCTTGATCGCGGTCCGGTCGAGGGCACCCGCGGTGAGTGCTCGTTCGGTGTCCTCCAGCCGGTGGTGGTGGGTCACCAGCCTGTCGAGTTCGACCTCGCCGGAGGCGGCCAGCGAAATCGCTGTCGGCCAGGTGTTGGCGTAGCGGAAGGTGCCGGTGACCTCGATCTCGAAGTTTTGCACATGTGCCAGAGGAAGTGGGATCGTGTCGCCGCCCATGCCGATGAGGACGACCTGCCCGTCGCGGCCCACCGCGCGTATCGCCTCGTCCGCGGCTGCCGGGGCTCCGGAGCACTCCAGTAGTACGTCGGGCTCGAATCCGGTCTGCGCGATCCGGGTGGTGCGGGAGTCCACGGTGTGCGTGGCGCCCAGTTCGCGGGCCAGGTCGAGGCGGTGCGGGGCGATGTCGGTGACCATGACCTCGGCGGCGCCGAAGGCGCGGGCGGTCTGCGCGGCAATCAGGCCGATGGGTCCGGCGCCGGTGACCAGCACCCGTGCCCCCGGGGAGACGCGGGCCTTGCGGCAGGCCGATACGCCGACGGACAAGGGCTCCAGGAGAGCGGCGGAATCCGTGCTCAGGCTGTCGGGGACGGCGTGGGCGAAGTCCTCGTCCACGGCGACGTATTCGCACAGTGCGCCGTCGACGGGTGGGGTGGCGTAGAAGGAGACCTCGGGGCAGAGGTTGTAGCGGCCCCTACGGCACTGGGCGCAGCGTGCGCACGGGATGCCCGGTTCGAGGGACACGCGCCGGCCGACGGGGTGAAAGCCGGCGCCCGGTCCGCGGGCGACGACTGTCCCGCTGGGCTCGTGGCCGAGCACCATGGGGGCGCGGACGACGAAGTCTCCTATCCGGCCGTGCTGGTAGTAGTGGACGTCGGAGCCGCAGATGCCGACCGCTTCGACGCGGACGAGTACCTGGCCGGGTCCCGGGACCGGTACCGGCCGCTCCTCGATGACGAGGTCCTTGGGTGCGCGGAGCACGGCGGCACGCATGGTGGCTGGGATGTGTGAGGGCAGAGGGTTCACAGTCGTCCTTCGGGCGGGGCCGGCAGGGCGGGCCGGGGCTGGGAGGTGTGGGCCGGGTCGTGCGCGCCGGATGGCCCGGGGCCGGGGTTTCGGCCGCTCACTTGACGGCACCCAGGGACAGCCCCTGGACGAGCTTGTCCTGGGCCGCGAAGCCGGCGGCGAGCACGGGAAGGGAGATGAGCGTGGCTGCGGCGCAGACCTGGGCGAGGAACAGTCCTTCGCTGGTGACGAAGCCGGTCAGGAAGACGGGCGAGGTGACCGCCGCCACGCCCGTGAGGACCCGGGCGAACAGCATCTCGTTCCAGCTGAAGATGAAGCAGATGAGCGCGGTCGCGGCGATACCCGGAGCTGCTATCGGTGCCACGATGCGGCGCAGGGTGGTGAGCAGACTGGCGCCGTCGATCTGTGCGGCCTCCAGGATCGCGATCGGCACCTCGGCGAGGAACGACCGCATCATCCACACGGCGATCGGCAGGTTCATGGACGTGTAGAGGATGACGAGCAGCCAGATGTTGTCCAGCAGTCCGGTGTTCTTGGCGAACAGGTAGATGGGCAGCAGGCCCGCCACTGTCGGCAGCATCTTGGTGGACAGGAAGAAGAACAGCACGTCCTGCCACTTGCGTACCGGCTTGATGGCCAGGGCGTAGGCCGCCGGTACCGCCAGCAGGAGCACGAGAACGGTGGAGCCGATGCTGGCCGTCGCCGAATTGATCAGCGCGGGCAGCGGACTCTGGCCGGTGGTGCTGCCGAAGAATTCCCGGTAGCCGGACAGCGTCAGGTGAGCCGCGAGGGACGGGGGGTTGGTGGCGGCGTCCGTCTCGGAGTGGAAGGAGGTGAGCACCATCCACGCCACCGGGAGGAAGAAGAAGAGGCCGGTGACCCAGGCGGTCAGCCCCCAGACTCTGTTCCATCCCTTTTTCCGTCGGGCCGGCGGGGGCGTCGGCAGGCGGTGGCGCGCGCTCCCGGTGGGCGGCGGCGCGCTGGTACCGGTGTGGAGCTGGGTGGTCATCGTTGGGTCTCCTCGCGGAACAGCGACGACACCACGCGCAGGGCGAAGGTCGCAATGATGATCGTGGCGACGAGGACGACCACGGCGTTGGCCGATGCCTGGCCGTACTCGTGCGCCTGGTAGAAGGTCTCGTAGATCGAATACGGCAGGTTGGCGGTGCCCAGTCCGCCGGAGGTGAGGGTGAAGACGGCGTCGAAGTTCTGCACGATGTAGATGGACCCGAGCAGCGTGCCCAGCTCCAGGTAGCGGCGCAGGTGGGGCAGGGTGAGGTAGCGGAAGATCTGCCAGGGGTTCGCACCGTCGACCCGGGCGGCCTCGATGGCGTCGGCAGACTGGCTCTGCAGGCCGGCCAGGAGGATCAGCATCATGAACGGCGTCCACTGCCAGATCAGAGAGGCCTCCACCGCGGTCCTGGGCATGGTGGAGAGCCAGTCCGGCTGCACCGGGTGGTGACTGCCGAAGAGCTGGCCGGCCCAGGTGAGAAGCCCGTTGAGCAGGCCGTAGTTGGGGTTGTAGAGGGCGTCTTTCCAGAGCAGTGCCGCGGCCACCGGCACGAGCAGGAAGGGGGCGATGAACAGGGTCCGCACGATGCCGCGGCCGAGGAATGCCCGGTTGAGCAGCAGCGCGATGGCCAGGCCGAGCGCCAGGGAGACGGCGACGATGGACACGGTCATGACGACGGTCGTGCCTACTGCGGAGCGCAACTCGCTGTCGGTGAACACGCGCGCGTAGTTGGACAGCCCGGTGAAGCGACGGGACGTGGGATCGAGGGAGTTCCAGCTGAACGAGGAGATCACCAGGGTCACGACGAAGGGCAGCTGCGTGACGACGACCAGGAAGATCATCGCGGGGAGCAGCGGAGCACGCCGCGCCCAGGCGCCCGTTCTGGCCAGTCGGGTGCGCGGTTCGGGGCCGGGTGATCGGCTGCTTGCGGCCACCCGCGCGGTCGTGCTGGTGGCGCGGTTCATCAGGCTCATGTCTGTCTCTCATCTGGAGCTGAAGGGGATCCGGGGGATGTCCGGCCCGACCCGGGCCGAGCCGGACGCCCTCGGGTCAGCGGTGTTTCCTGGCGACCAGTTCGGCGAGCTGCTGGCCCTTGTCGAGCGCAGCCGGAACCGTCGTATGACCGGCTATGGCCGAGCTGACGCCCTGTGAGACCTGGGTGCCCAGGCTGGTGAACTCCGGGATGCCGACGAATTGGATGCCGGCGGTCGGCCGGGGCTGCACACCCGGGTGGCGCGGGTCGGCCGTGCTGATGGCGTTCAACGTCGGTTCCGCGAAAGCGGAAGCGGACTTGCGGTAGTCGGCGTTCGTGTACGTCGAGGCGCGCTTGCCGGCGGGGATACGGGACCAGCCGAGCTTGTCCCCGGCCAGCTTCTCGTAGCCCTTGCTCGACGCCCAGGAGATGAACTTCCAGGCGTCGTCCTGGTGCTTGCTCGCCTTCTCGATGCCCCATGCCCAGGTGGCCAGCCAGCCCGAGCTATCGGTCTTGTCGACCGGCGCGGCAACGTATCCGATCTTCCCGGCCACCTTGGACTGCTTGGGGTCCTCCAGGGCGCCCGCGCCGGAGGTGGCGTCGTACCACATGGCGGTCTTGCCCTGGCTCATGTTGTTGAGGCACTCGGTGAATCCGGCCTGTGAAGCGCCGGCCTCGCCGTGCTTGCGCACCAGGTCGACGTAGAACTGCGTCGCCTTCCGGAATGGCTGCGAGTCCACCTGGGCCTGCCAGTCCTTGGTGAACCAGGTGCCGCCGAAGGTGTTGACGACCGTGGTCAGCGGAGCAAACAGCTCGCCCCATCCCGGCTGCCCGCGCAGGCAGATGCCGCGCATCCCCGGCTTGGCGCCGTCGGCCTTGGCGGCCAGGTCGGCCACCTGCTGCCAGGTCGGGTGGGCGGGCATGGTCAGATGCTTGGCCGCGAAGACGTCCTTGCGGTACATGAGGAATGACGACTCGCCGTAGAAGGGCTCGGCGTAGAGCTTGCCGTCGGCTGAGGTGAGCGACTCGGCCATGGGCTTGAGGATGTCGCCCTGGTCGAACGCCCGGTCCTTTGCCACATGGGAGTCGAGCGGGGTGAGCCAGCCGTTCTTGGCGTAGAAGGGCACCTCGTAGTTGGTGAGCGTTGCCACGTCGTACTGGCCGGCCTGGTTGGAGAACTCCTGGCTGGCCTTGTCGCGCAGGTCGTTCTCCGGGAGAACGGTGAAATTGACGTGGATGCCGGTCTGCCGGGTGAAGTTCTGCGCGGTGAGGTGCCGCAGGTCCTCCATCTGCGGGTTGTTCACCATCAACACGCTGATCGAACGGCCACTGCCGCCGGCCGCGGTGCCGCCGGCACCCGCACAACCGGTTGCCACCATCGCCATGCCGGTGAAGATGGCAGCCGCGCACAGCGGCTTTGATCTGAATCTGATCACTGGTCCTCCTTGAGAGGTGGGACTGGGCGGCGCGTACCGCGGGACCTGCACGGTGGGAGCCGGGGCGGTCCCGGCGCCCGGGGAAGGCGCCAGGAACGCTGTGTGCCGTGGGCGGCTTGGGACCGCAGTGGACTCGCACGGATCCGTGCGAGCGGGGTGTGGTGCGCGTCAGCAGGCACGGGGCCGGTGCGGATGGCGCCGTACCCGTCGCTGCCGGTGAATGCGGGTCCAGTGGTGCCTTCCAGGTCGGGGAGGCACGGCACCACTGGACTTCGCTCATCCAGGACGTCCTGAGCAGCGATTGCCGGCCGAAGGGAAAACTCGAGCCTGGACGAGGCTGTGGGGAACCCGTGCGCTCCGGGGTGGTGGAACGCGCCGGGCCGTCGACAGCATTGTTACCAGAAGAGATCTGGCTTGTTAACACATCTTGCGAGAATTGTTGGCTGGATCTATCGTCTCGTCAACCGATCGGGGTCTGTCAGCGCACCGGCTCCGACGGAGAACCCGAATCGTCGGTCACCGTTCCGGAGAACAGATGATCACTGTTGTCGGCGAGGCCCTGGTCGATCTGGTGCACGCCGCCGGAGCGCCTTCCGCCCCTACTGAGCACCCCGGCGGCTCCCCCGCCAATGTCGCCACCGCCCTGGCCCGGCTCGAAGTCCCGGTCACGCTGATCACCCAGCTCGGGCAGGACCGCCTGGGGCGGCTCGTCCGCGAGCATCTGACCGCCGCCGGCGTGCGGCTCCACCTGACGCCCGGCGCCGCAAACGCCACCAGCACGGCGATCGCCACCCTCGACCGGAGCGGCGGCGCACGCTACGACTTCGGGATCAGCTGGGACCTCCCGGCCCCTCCGACGCTCCCCGGCGGCAGCCGTTGTCTGCATACCGGCTCGATCGCCACAGGTCTGGACCCCGGAGCCGGAGCCGTCGAGGAACTTCTGGCCCGGGAACGCGACGCCGGCGCTGTCACGCTCAGCCTCGACCCCAATGTGCGCCCCGCCCTCCTGGGATCCCGGGACCGGGCGCGGGACCGCATCGAGCGGCAGATCGCGCTCGCCGACGTCGTGAAGGTCAGTGAGGAGGATCTCGCCTGGCTCGACCCCGCGCGAAGCCCCGTGGATCTCGCCCGCCGCTGGCAGCGCAGCGGACCGGCCCTGGTGGTGGTCACTCTCGGCGGCGGCGGGAGCCTCGCCGTCACGCGTTCCGGCACGACGTTCCGTCCGGCCCCGCCGGTCACCGTCACCGACACCGTCGGGGCGGGGGACGCGTTCACCGCCGGTCTGCTCCACTGGCTCGACCTGGCCGGGCTCCTCGGCGGCGACCGCCGGGACGCGCTGCGCGCCCTCGGCCGCGGGCACGCCTGCCGGATGCTCGATGCGGCGGCCCGGGTCGCCGCGTTCACCTGTACGCGCCCCGGCGCCGATCCCCCCACGCTTCGGGAGCTGCGCGCCTTCCCGCCCCAAGGACAGCTCGCGCCCCCCTGAGCCGTACCGCGGGATGCGCCCGCACTGCCCGCACACCCTCTACTCGGATCGTCCGGCACGTTCCTGCCGGTGAAGGGACCCACCACCATGGCCACTGTCACGTTCGACAAGGCGACCCGTAACTATCCCGGCTCCGACCGGGCGGCCGTCGACGCGCTGGAGATAGACATCGCGGACGGCGAATTCCTCGTACTCGTCGGGCCGTCCGGCTGCGGCAAGTCCACCTCCCTCCGGATGCTCGCCGGGCTCGAAGACGTCAACGACGGAGCGATCCGCATCGGGGACCGCGAGGTGACCCATCTGCCCCCGAAGGACCGGGACATCGCCATGGTGTTCCAGAACTACGCGCTGTACCCGCACATGACCGTGGGCGACAACATGGGCTTCGCGCTCAAGATCGCCGGGGTGAACAAGGCGGACATCCGCACGCGGGTCGAGGAGGCCGCGAAGATCCTCGACCTGACCGAGTACCTGGACCGCAAGCCGAAGGCGCTCTCCGGAGGCCAGCGCCAGCGTGTGGCCATGGGCCGCGCCATTGTCCGCGAACCCCGGGTCTTCCTCATGGACGAACCGCTCTCGAACCTCGATGCCAAGCTGCGTGTGCAGACCCGTACGCAGATTGCGAGCCTTCAGCGGCGGCTCGGGACGACCACGGTGTATGTGACGCACGACCAGGTCGAGGCGATGACGATGGGTGACCGGGTCGCCGTGCTCAAGGACGGGCGGCTCCAGCAGGTGGACTCGCCGCGCCACATGTACGACCGGCCCGCCAATCTCTTCGTGGCCGGGTTCATCGGGTCCCCGGCCATGAATCTGGTCGAGGTCGCGATCACCGACGGCGGTGTGAAGTTCGGCAACAGCGTCGTGCCGGTCAACCGCGAGGCCCTCGCCGCCGCCGGCAGCGGCGAGGCCACGGTGACCGTCGGGGTCCGCCCCGAGCACTTCGACATCGTGGGCGGCGACGCCGGCCCGCTCGCCAAGAACGCACCGGCCGGTGTCGCGGTCACCGTCAACGTGGTGGAGGAGCTCGGCGCGGACGGGTACGTCTACGGCACCGCCGACATCGGCGGCGCCTCCACGGACATCGTGATCCGCGTCGGCGGCCGCCGGATACCGGGCAAGGGCGACGTCCTGCACGTCGTCCCTCGCCCGGGCGAGACCCACGTCTTCTCCACCTCCACCGGCGAACGCCTCAGCGACTGACGCATGCCCTCGGCCGCCCGACGCGGGCTCCAACGACCAGCCGCCTTCCACCGGCGGTCGAAGAAGCGCCGTACGGCGCCTGCGGGGCTGGTGCAGGGGACGGACATGATGTCCTCGGCCGCGTGTCCGTTCTCTGCGGTAACCGGGGTCATGCGACGATCGCGCAACGAGCGGACCCACGAGCCGCGATCAGCCTGCCCGACGGCTTCGGACCGGCCGCTGCTCGGTCGGCGGGTGCGCGTGCCCGCCGGCGGACTACGCGCCCGCGTACGGCCGGAGTCACGAATCCCGGTGTGCTGCCGCGCCCCTGACACCGGTCCCGTCGGCGCGGACCACCGGGAAGGAACCGCCATGTCCCAGCCGATCCGAGCTCGGTGGCTGACGGCAATCGCGGCCGCCGCCCCCTTCCTGGTGAGCCTCCTGGCGGCCGGTTGCACCGGGTTCGGCGCGATCGGTGGTACGCCCGGCGGGACGACCGTCACCGTGGCCATCGTCGCCAATCCGCAGATGCAGGACGTGGAGACCCTCACTCCGGACTTCGAGCGATCTCACCCGGGCATCCGCGTGCACTACGTGACGTTGCCGGAGAACGTGGCGCGGCAGAAGATCACCGAGTCGGTTGCCACCGGTAGCCGTGAGTTCGACGTGGTCATGATCAGCAATTACGAGACGCCCATGTGGGCGCGCAACGGCTGGCTGACCGACTTGCAGCCGCTGGCTGACCGAACCCCCGGCTACGACCCGGCCGACTTCCTCAGCCCGATCCGCAGGTCCCTCTCCTACCGCGGTCACCTCTACTCGGTGCCGTTCTACGGCGAGTCGTCGTTCCTGATGTACCGCAAGGACCTCTTCGCCGCCCGCCACCTGACCATGCCGCCGCACCCCACCTGGCGGCAGGTGGCGAACTTCGCCGACAGGCTCCACGACCCCCAGCAGGGCAGGGCGGGGATCTGCCTGCGCGGCGCCCCCGGCTGGGGCCAGGTGCTCGCCCCGCTGGACACGGTGATCAACACTTTCGGCGGCCGCTGGTACGACATGCGGTGGAACGCCCAGCTCACGTCACCGGCCGTGCGACGAGCCGTCGGCTTCTACGTCGGTCTGGTGCGCCGGGACGGCGAGCCCGCGGCGGCCACCGCGGGCTTCACCGAGTGCGCCACCCATTTCGCGCAGGGCAACGCCGCCATGTGGTACGACGCGACCTCGGCGGCCGGACTGCTGGAGGACCCGGCGAGCAGCACAGTGGCCGGCAAGGTCGGCTATGTGGCCGCTCCGGTGGAGGCGACGGCGTCGTCGGGCTGGCTCTACTCCTGGTCGTTCGGGATCCCCACCACCACCGTGCACAAGGACGCGGCCTGGCGGTTCATCGCCTGGGCCACCTCGCGGGACTACATCAAGCTGGTGGGGCACCGGCTGGGCTGGTCCAGGCTGCCGCCGGGCAGCCGCGAGTCCACCTACGCCGTTCCGCAGTACCGGAAGATCTCCCGGGCGTTCAGCGGGCCGACGCTGGCGGCGATCCGCCAGGCCGACCCGGAGCACCCGACCGTGCAGCCCGTGCCGTACACCGGCGTGCAGTTTCTGGACATCCCCGAGTTCCAGGACTTGGGCACCCGGGTGAGCCAGCAGATCAACGCCGCGATCGCCGGGCAGCAGTCCGTGCGGGCCGCGCTGGACCAGTCCCAGCAGTACGCGCAGACCGTCGGCCGTGGCTACCGGCAGCCGAGTCACCGGGAGGGACACCGTGGTGGGTGACGCCGCCCTGCCCGCAGGCTCCGCAGCGGCGGCCGGACCGATGGCTCCCACGACGTGGCGGCGCAGGTGGCCGCTCCTGCCGGCGCTGCTCTACATGGTCGTCGTCACGCAGGTGCCGTTCGTCTTCACGGTGCTCTACTCGTTCCAGTCCTGGAACCTGGTGCGGCCCGGGTCGGAGCGCTGGGTCGGTCTGGCCAACTATGCGAACGTCTTCACCGACAACGCCTTCCGCAGCGCCCTGTTCACCGAGATCGAGATGACCGTGCTCGCGGTGGCCCTCGCCATGACGCTCGGTGTGCCCCTGGCCGGGCTGCTGGACCGGCGGTTCCCGGGCCGTGGCGTGGCGCGCACCCTGCTGATCTCGCCGTTTCTGATCATGCCGACGGTATCGGGACTGCTGTGGAAGACCACGATGCTCGATCCGGTCTACGGCATCGTCGGCGATGTGCTGTCGTGGTTCGGCGTGCCGGCCACCGACTTCGTCAGCCGGTTCCCGATGGCGTCCGTGGTGGCCGTACTGGTGTGGCAGTGGACACCGTTCATGATGCTGATCGTGCTGGCCGGGCTGCAGAGCCAGCCGGCCGACGTCCTGGAGGCCGCTCGGGTGGACGGCGCCGGCCCGTGGACGACGTTCCGGTGGATCACCCTGCCGCATCTGCGCCGCTACATCGAACTGGGCGTGCTGCTGGGCGCGATCTATCTGGTCAACACCTTCGACGTGATCTACATGATGACTCAGGGCGGGCCGGGCACCCGCACCACCAACCTGCCCTACTACGTCTATCAGCGGGCCTTCCTCGGATTTGACGTGGGCCAGGCGTCCGCGTTGGGCGTGGTCACCGTCGCCGGCACGATCGTGGTCGCCTCGGTGGCCCTGCGCCTGCTGTTCACCGTGTTCGCCGGCACGGAGAGGAGCGCCGGATGACCCCTCCCGCACACCGTCCCCCGCGCCGCCGTCGGCTCGGGCGCAGTGCCCGGGCCACCGGCGCGTGGTTGGCCGCGATCGTGTTCTTTTTCCCGGTGCTGTGGATGGTGCTCACGGCGTTCAAGCCCGAGTCCGCCGCCTACACCCGCACGCCGCACCTCGTCTTCTCCCCGACACTGGCCCAGTTCCGCGCGGTGTTCTCCAGCGGCATCGGCACGTACCTGGCCAACTCCGCGCTGGCCTCGGTCATTTCCACGGTTCTCGCGCTGATCCTGGCGGCCCCGGCGGCCTACGCCCTGTCCGTCCGGCCCGTGAAGAAGTGGCGCAACGCGCTGTTCTTCTTCATCTCCACCAAGATGCTCCCGGTCGTGGCCGCGATCATCCCCCTCTACCTGGCCGTGCGCGACCTGGGTGCGCTGGACGGCATCGGCGCGCTGGTCATCTTGTACGCGGCCATGAACCTGCCCATCGCGGTGTGGATGCTGCGATCCTTCTTCCTCGAAGTCCCCCGCGAGGTGCTGGAAGCCGCCCGGGTGGACGGTGCCACCACGCGCCAGGAACTGACCGCAGTGCTGCTCCCCATGGTCCTGCCGGGGATCACCGCGACCGCCCTGATCTGCCTGATCTTCTCCTGGAACGAATTCTTCCTCGCGCTCAACCTGACCTCGTTCCGTGCCGCCACCATCCCGGTGTTCCTCGTCGGCTTCATCACCAGCGAGGGCCTGTACTGGGCGAAGCTGTCCGCCGCCGCCACGCTGGCCTGCCTCCCGGTCCTGCTCGCCGGCTGGGCCGCCCAGCGGCAACTCGTGCGGGGCCTGTCCATGGGCGCCGTCAAGTGAGGGCGCCACCCGGCACCATCGCGGAAGGGCCCGCCCCGCCGGGCCGGCCGCCGTCATCGTGATCCGCCGCACTCCCACGGTCCGGGCGACACCGCGCTCCCGCCGGATGTCCCCCGGCCCCCGGCGCCGCCCGAAGTTTCAGGAGGTTCCCATGCACACACTCGTCGTCGGTGACCAGTTCGTCCCCGCCGCCCTCTATGTCGATGCACTGACCGAGGTGTGCGGCCCGCGCTTCGGCCCGGTGCGTACCGTCGACTGGTCCGGCACCAAGGCCGACCAGCACTCGGCTCAGCAGACCATGGAACGCAAGGGGCCTGCCGCCGTGCCGGTACCTGGCGAGATCATCGATGTGCTCGACGACGCGGAAGTGCTCGCCGTGCACTTCGCACCGGTCTCCCGGGCGGTGCTTCAGGCCGCGCCGAAGCTGCGTGCGGTGTGCGTGGCGCGTACCGGGCTGGAGAACGTCGACATCCCCTGCGCCACCGACCGGGGCATTGCCGTGGTGCCGGTGTTCGGCCGCAATGCCTCAGCCGTCGCCGAACTGGCGCTGGGACTCATGCTCACCGAAGCCCGCGACATCGCCCGCGCGGACGCGTCGGTCAAGGCCGGTGGGTGGCGCAAGGACTTCGGCGGCCCGGGGCACGAGATCGGCGGCAGCACCATCGGACTGGTCGGCATGGGCCATGTAGGGCGCGAACTGGCCCGTCGTCTGCGGGGTTTCGGCGCACGCATCCTGGTGCACGACCCGTACCTGCCCGACGCAGTGATCGCCGAGCACGGTGCGTCGCGAGCCGATCTGGACACCGTTTTCCTGGAGTCCGACTTCGTGCACGTCCTCGCCCGGCTGACTCCCGAGACCGAAAGGTTCATCGGACGCCGGGAGTTCGCGCTGATGAAACGTACGGCCTTCTTCCTCAACACGGCCCGCAGCCGGCTGGTCGACACCGAAGCCCTGTACGAGGCACTGGCCACGGGCAGCATCGCCGGAGCGGGCCTGGACGTGCACGACCAGGAACCGCTGCCCGCCGACAGCCCCTGGCGTGCACTGGACAATGTCACGCTCACCACCCACTACGCGGGCGACACCGTGACCACGAACCTGCGCTCGGCACACCTGGTCGCGCAGGCCGTCGACGAGTTGGCGCGCACCGGCCGATGCCTCGAAGCCGTCAACGCGCGCGAGTTGGAATGGGTGTAATCGGACGTGCGGAAGCTGTTGCTCGGTGTGGACGCCGGTCAGACCGTGACCAAGGCGGTGCTGTTCGACGCCGCCGGACGGCAGGTGGCGAAGGGCAGCATCAAGGTCCCGCTGCACACCCCCCGTCCGTGCTGGGTGGAACGCGATATGCATGAGGTGTGGCTGGCCACGCAGCAGGCCATCCGGATGTGCCTGGCCGAGGGCGGGGTGACGACAGGGCGGGAGGTCGCGGCGGTCGGCCTTTCGGGCCACAACGACGGGTTGTACGCGGTCGATGAGCGCTACGAACCCGTGCGGCCGGCCATCGTCGCCATGGACACGCGCGCCCACACGATGCTCGACCGCTGGCGAGACACACCCGTCTGGCCGCAGGTGCTGGAGTTGTCCGGTCAGGTGCCGTTCGCCGCGTCGCCGGCGGCCGTGCTGGCCTGGTGGAAAACCCACGAACCGGCAGCGCTGGAGCGGTCCCGGTGGCTGATGTTCTGCAAGGACTGGCTCCGCCTCAAGCTGACCGGCGAGGTCGCCACCGATCCCACCGAGGCGAGTGCGTCATTCACCGACGTGCACACCCACACCTACTCCCCGCAGCTGCTCGAGCTGTACGGACTGGGTGAACTGTCCGGGAAGCTGCCGCCTGTCCTGCCCTGCGACGCCGTGGCCGGGCGCGTCACCGCTGAAGCGGCGGCGGTGACGGGGCTCAGCGTCGGCACGCCGGTTGTCACGGGTGCGCACGACGTCGATGCCGCAGCGATCGGCATCGGCGGCACCGCCCCCGGAGATCTCTGCTTGATCGCCGGGACGTTCAGCGTCAATCAGGTGGTCAGCGACCGCGTGGTGATCGACCCTCGCTGGCAGGTACGCAACTTCGTCCGTCCACACCAGTGGATGAGCATGTCCACCTCGCCCGCCTCGGTCGCCAGCCTGGAGTGGTTCCTGCGGGTGGTGGGCGTGCCCACGGTGTCCGGGGAGAGCGTGTATGACGTGATCACCCGAGAGGTCGGCGCCCAGCTTGCCGGACCTTCGGAAGTGCTGTTCCACCCGTTCGTCTACGGTTCTCCGCACAGCTGGCCCGCCTCCGGGACGTTCCTGGGCCTGCGCGGCTGGCATACCCGAGGCCACTTGCTGAGGGCACTTCTGGAGGGCGTCGTGCTCAACCACCGATGGCACGTCGATGCGCTGTCCTCGGCGCTTCCCCTCACCGGCGTGACACGGCTGACCGGCGGCGCGGCACGCAGTGAGACCTGGGCCCAGATGTTCTCCGACGCGCTGAACCGGCCGGTCGAGGTCCCCCATGTCGACGAGAGCGCGGCCCGCGGTGCCGCTCTGCTCGCCGGCACCGCGATCGGATTGCTCGCAGGAATCGATGACGCCCGTGCCCTCCCCACGGGCGGCCGCTGCTACGAACCAGAGGCCGGCCGGGTCGCGGTACTGGGCGAGACGTACCAGGTGTATCTGGCGGCCATCGACGCTCTCGGCCCTGTCTGGAGCCGGCTCGCCGCCGGCTGAACCCCCTGACGACCAGATGTCGAACCGCCGTACGGAAGGCGGGCCAAGGGCGTACATGCACGGATGAGCCCGGTTGCGGCCGGGAGCCGGTCCACGGCCTCCCATCTGGTGGCTCCCGCACGCAGGCACGACCTAGTTAATGTATCTTTCGCCAAAGATCACACAATTTGCGAAATTTATTGCCTGAATATCTTGCCTATCTTCACATCGAGGCGTAAACCGGAGCTAATGAGTCTCTAACGGCGGTGAAACCACATGTACGCGGAAGAGCGCCATCAACGCATCGTGGAGCAGGCCCGCCACGACGGCCGGGTCGAGGTCACCACGCTGGCGGCCGAGCTCGACGTCACCGCGGAGACCATCCGGCGCGACCTGACCACGCTTGAGCGTCACGGTCTGCTCCGTCGGGTACACGGCGGAGCCATCCCGGTCGAGCGCTTCGGATTCGAGCCCGCACTCGCCCATCGCGCGACCATGCTGGCCGAGGAGAAGGAACGCATCGCCACAGCGGCGCTTGCCGAGGTCCCCGAGGCCGGCGCCATCCTGCTCGATGCCGGCACCACCACCGGATGCCTGGCCGGTCTGCTCCCCACCGACCGCGAGCTGACCGTCATCACCAACGGCCTGGACATCGCAGTCCAATTGGCCCCCACCCTCACCTCAGCCTCTTCCTCATCGGGGGCCGCGTGCGCACCCGTACCCGGGCCACGGTCGGCGAGTGGACCCGTGCCCCCCTCGCCGTCACCTACGTAGACGTCGCTTTCATGGGCACGAACGGCATTTCGGTGGTACGGGGACTGACGACCCCCGACACCACCGAGGCAGCCGTCAAGCAGTGCATGATGGCCGGCGCCCGGCGCGTCGCCGTCCTCGCCGACCACACAAAGTTCTCCATCGACCACTTCGCCCATTTCGGCCATCTGGACGAGGTCGACGTGATCATCAGCGACTCGGGGCTGGACCCCGCCCTCGCCGATGAGCTGGCCGCTGCCGGTCCCCGGGTGGTGCGCGCATGACCACCGCACCGCCCACCGACCAAGCTCGACGGCATGCGGCAGTCCCCGGGATGCCTTCGGGCCCCGCTCCGAATCCGGGCCCCGCTCTCCCGCGTCGGCGCACTGCGAGTCGCAGCCACCCGCGGGCACGCAGCCCAGCGGCTCCGGCGCCCCGGCAGCCCCTGACCATGGAAGTGACATCATGTCCGACACCGTGCCCCAGCCCCGGGCCACCGGCACGCAAGGCATCTCGACGCGCGGCACGCCGCAGTCCACCCTCACGTCACGGTCCGCACAGCACGCCGTGCTGGCCCTGCCCGCACAGAATGCCTGTGTCAGAAGTGCCCGACGCTTCGCCGCCGCCCTGCTCGCCTGGTGGCACCTGCCCGACGACGAGCAGGACACCGCGGTGCTCATCGTGAGCGAACTGACGACCAACGCGGCGCAGCACGGACACAGCGACATGACGCTCCGTCTGACCCTCGGTCCGGACATGCTGCACATTACGGTGGCCGACCACGGAGGCCTGGGCCCGCCGATGCCGTCCCCCTCGGGCGACGACCCGGACGAGCACGGCCGCGGCCTCCACATCGTGCGCACCCTCGCGGCCCGGCTCCACATCCACCAGGACAGCTCCGGACGGCAGGTCCACGCCAGTCTGCGGATCATCCACCCGCAGCCGCCGGCCGCCGGGGACGGCACCAATCCCCGTACGACGCACGGTGGAAGAGACCAGGCCGGCAGTCCACCACCCCGGCCACGACGCCATACGTACCAGGCCGGCACGGTCGATACCGCGGACGCCGACCGCCCGGACGGCAGACGTCGGCAGCTTTGGCCCGGGCCTATGGGCCCGCAATCAAAGAGACCGCCCGTCTGCCGGCGGTCGATCTGGTGATGCGCCGGTCCGAGCCGGCCGGCCCGGACACTTGGCTCAAGACCTCCGAGGCGTCGCTGATCGCGTGGCCCCCTCGCATGCGGGGGTCCGGTCCCGCGGCCGAACGGATCGGGATGACGCCGCCAACGCCTCGTGAAGTGGATTCGCGAGCATTGCGCGGTCAGCGCCCTTGAACTGGTGCGGGCCGGGAACTTCAACGACCGCTCCCCGGAGGGAGATCTGACCCCGTGTCCACTGGCCCTTGGCCTGAACGGATGAACGGGGGCCGCCGCGCTGACGCGGTGGCCCCCGTTCTCACGCTTCCCGAGGTAGAAAGAACCTTCACCCTGGGCACTGCGGTGGGGCGGGTGGGACTCGAACCCACGGCCGACGGATTATGAGTCCGCTGCTCTAACCGGCTGAGCTACCGCCCCCCACGGCGCGTCGCGCACATTTGTGCGCGCCGTCTGCCGCAGCATAGCCGCTCATACGATCTGTTGCCCGTGAGGGCCGCCGTCGTGCGACCACGCACGCCCAAGAGGACTTCGATCACCGGGCGTTCGGTTCCACGGCACAAGAAAAAGGACCCCTTCCGGGGTCCTCTTCCCTCTGCTCCCCCGACTGGACTCGAACCAGTAACCCTCCGGTTAACAGCCGAATGCTCTGCCAATTGAGCTACAGGGGACCGCGCTCCCCCGACTGGACTCGAACCAGTAACCTGCCGGTTAACAGCCGGCTGCTCTGCCAATTGAGCTACAGGGGATTGATCTGTGTGCCTCGAATGCACCGCAGTCCGGTCTTCCGGACGGCGCGCGCTCGCTGCGACACATACATTAGCGCAAGCAGGGGGGTGCTCCGCCAATCGGTATCGCCTCAGGTCACCTCGGGTGATCTCCGGCCCCGGAGGGTAGGCGCGCGGCACAGCCCGGCACTCCGGTCCGTACCGGTACCGGACGGGTCCGACGAGAGGAAAGGTGGAGCAATGCGCTACCGGCTCACGTTCATCGCGGGACTGGCCACGGGGTATGTGCTCGGCGCACGGGCCGGCCGGGAACGGTACGAGCAGCTCCGCAAGGCCGCCCAGCGGATCAGCCAGAACCCGGCGGTGCGGAACACCGCGGAGTCCGCCGCGCTGACCGGGCGCGAGGCGGCGTCGAAGGCGTTCGGGACGGTGTCGGCGAAGGTCGGCGACCGGCTGCCCGACTCCGTCAGCAGCCGGGTGCGCTCACTGCGCGAGCAGCGTTCCCCCGATGAGGACGACTGGGGCACCAGCAACACCTGAGCCGCAGCCCCGGGGCAAACCCTGGCGCTGCCCCTATGCGTCGTATGGGGCATCATCTGGGTCCATGGGGATAGTCGCCGGATTGGACAGTTCGTCCGAGAGCACACGGATCGTCGTCTGCGATGCGGACACGGGCGCCGTCATCAGGCACGGGTACGCGCCGCACCCCGTCGAGAAGGGGCCCGACGTCGACCCGCAGGCGTGGCTGATGTCACTCGGCGAGGCGGCGGGAGGCGGGCTGCTCGAAGGGGTGCAGGCGATCGGCGTCTCCGCGCAGCCACACGGCCTGGTCCCGCTGGACGTCGAGGGCAACCTCGTACGGCCGGCGCTGGTGGGCAATGACCGGCGGGCGCAGTCCGCGGCCGCGGATCTGATCGACTCGCTGGGCGGGCGTACCGCGTGGGCGCAGGCCGTCGGCGCGGTGCCGCAGGCGACGCACGCGGTGACGAAGATGCGCTGGCTGGCGCGTACCGAGCCGGCGCATGCGGCCCGTATCGCGGAGATCATGCAGCCGCACGACTGGCTGGCGTGGCAGCTGCTGGGGCGGCCCGCGCGGCGTACGACGGACCGCGGCGGGGCCTCGGCGACGGGCTTCTGGTCGGCGGCGACCGAGTCGTACCGGCCGGATCTGGTGGAGCTGGCGCTGGGCCATCAGGTGCGGCTGCCGGAGGTGCTGAGCCCCTCGGGGACGGCCGGGTTCACCCCGGAGGGGCTGCTGATCTCCGCCGGTACGGGCGAGACGATGGCGGCCGCCTTCGGGCTCGGCGTCGGGGTGGGTGACGCCGTGGTGTCGCTGGGCGCCTCGGGGTCGGTGTTCAGCATCCACCACGAGGCGCTGGCGGACCCGACCGGCACGATCACCTCGTTCGCGGACTCGACCGGCCGGCATCTGCCGGTGGTGCACACCAGCAACGCGGTGCGGGTGCTGCGCGGTGCGGCGGAGATGCTGGGGACGGACCTGGAAGGCCTGTCCGAGCTGGCGCTCCAGTCCTCGCCCGGTGCGTACGGCATGGTGCTGCTGCCGTATCTGGAGGGCGAGCGGACCCCGCATCTGCCGCACACCGCCGGGTCGTTGCACGGGATGCGGCGGGAGAGCATGAAGCCGGAGCACATGGCGCGGGCGGCCGTGGAGGGCATGCTCTGCGGGCTGGCGGACGCACTGGACGTGCTGCGCGGGCGGGGCGTGGCGGTGCGCCGGGTGTTCCTGCTGGGCGCGGCGGCGGAGCTGGGCGCCGTGCAGGCGGTGGCACCGGGGCTGCTCGGGGTGCCGGTCGTGGTGCCGCAGCCGGCCGAGTACGCGGCGCTGGGCGCGGCGCGGCAGGCCGCCTGGGCGTGGGGGGTGGCGCACGGCACGCTCGCCCCGGCCCCCGGCGCGGAGCCCCGGCCGGGTGGCCAGGCCGCCTGGGTCGATCCGCCGCAGTGGCCGGCCGCCGCGAGCCAGGTGTTCGAGCCGGGCGAGGAGCTGCCGGTCGGCCAGGCCGTGCGCCAGCAGTACACGACGGTGCGCGACGAGATCCATCCCGGGGCGTTCCACTGGGAGGGGTGACCTGTCGGGCCGCCGGGCCCCGGCGGCCTCAGTCGAGGTAGCCGCGGAGCTGGTCGGCGAAGGCGTGGTCGCGGAGTTTGTTGAGGGTCTTGGACTCGATCTGCCGTATCCGCTCGCGGGTGACGCCGAAGATCCGGCCGATCTCCTCCAGGGTGCGGGGGCGTCCGTCGGCGAGGCCGTAGCGCAGCTGGACGACCTTGCGTTCGCGTTCGCCGAGGGTCGACAGGACCGCGTCGAGGTGCTCGCGGAGCAGCAGGAACGCGGCGGATTCGACGGGTGAGGCGGCGTCGCCGTCCTCGATGAGGTCGCCGAGGGCGACGTCCTCCTCCTCGCCGACGGGGGCGTGCAGCGAGACCGGCTCCTGGGCCAGCCGCAGCACCTCGCTGACGCGTTCCCCGGTCAGGTCGAGGTGGGCGGCGACCTCCTCGGGGGTCGGTTCGCAGCCGCGTTCCTGGAGCATCCGGCGCTGGACCCGCACCACGCGGTTGATCAGCTCGACGACATGGACCGGGACGCGGATGGTCCGGGCCTGGTCGGCCAGCGCGCGGGACATCGCCTGGCGGATCCACCAGGTGGCGTAGGTGGAGAACTTGTAGCCGCGGGCGTAGTCGAACTTCTCGACCGCGCGGATCAGTCCGAGGTTCCCCTCCTGGACGAGGTCGAGCATGGTCAGCCCGCGGCCGACATAGCGCTTGGCGACGGAGACCACCAGGCGCAGGTTGGCCTCGATCAGACGGCGCTTGGCCATCCGGCCCAGCACCACCAACTTGTCGAGGTCGAAGGCGAGTTGGGAGGAGAGGTCGGGGGTGTTGGTGAGCTTCTCCTCGGCGAAGAGACCGGCCTCGACGCGGCGGGCGAGCTCGACTTCCTCGGCGGCAGTGAGCAGCGGGATCCGGCCGATCTCGCGGAGGTACTGGCGGAAGAGATCGGAGGACGGGCTGCCCGTCTCGGGGCGCGGCACCCGCTCCGGGACGATCTCCTCGATGACCATCTCCACTGCGGGTGGCTCGGCCTGCTGCGGCACGGTGAGCGGCTCGGGGGCCGGGTCCGTGTCCGGGTCCGGGAGCGGTTCCGCGGCCGGTTCTGCGGCGGCCGGCGCGTCGGCGAGGGTCTGGGTCTGCACGGGGGCGACCTCCAGGGTGATCGCTGCTGAGGCGGCAGAAAGGTCGGGCACGGAGGCGGCCGAGCCGCTGTCCGTCCCGTACGTCGAGAGCGGGTCCGCGGGGGCTTCCGGCACGGTGCGACCGGGCCCGCCCCGCTCCGAGGACTCAGGCACCGCTCCTCAGTGTGGAGTACGACACACTCCCGCCACGAGGGGCGTGCGAGCACTTTTTGAGTCCGGTCCGTGACCGGACGGCTACCGCGGGGAGTGCCCGGGGGTGTTAGGGCGCCCTACAGGGCGGCGTAACCGCGTTCGCGCAGGGACTGGCCGTACTGCTGGAGGACCCAGAGTTCGTTCTGTACGGCGGCGAGGTGTTCGGGGTCGGCGCGGGGGCCGAGGCGCTGGAGGGTGCCGCGGATTTCGGTGACGCGGTGGTTGACCGCGGCGAGGCGGACGGCGACCAACTGGACGCCGGCATAGGCCTCGTCGGGGTCGCGGCGGGTGTGCAGGGGTTCGACGGCGAGTTCGGTGACCATGGCCCGGACGGTGTCGTCGGCGGCCGCCTCCCGCACCCGGGGGACGTACGCACTGTCGTGGGCGCCGGCCGCGGTGCCGCCCGCGTCCTCGATGCACTGGCGGACCACGGCGTAGGGCGGGGCGGTGAACTCGTCGGCCCCGTAGGCGTCGAAGGCCGGGGAGACCAGGTCGGGGCGCTGCAACGCGAGCTTGAGGAGCTCGCGCTCGACGCGGTGGGCGGGGCTGCGGAGGTTGAGCGCCGGGCCGCGCGGGCCGGGCGCGGGGCGGGCCTGCTCGGCGGCCTGGGGCCGGCCGCGGTGCTGCTGACGGCCCTGGTCGGGGCCGCCCTCGCGGCCGCGTTCGCGGGCCCAGCGGGCGAGCTGGCTGACCCGGCGGACGACGAACTGGGTGTCCAGGATGCCGAGCATGCCGGCGAGCTGGACGGCGGATTCGTGCTGGATGGAGCTGTTCTTGATGTTCGCGACGATGGGGGCGGCCTCGTCGAGGGCGGCGGCGCGGCCGACGGTGGTGTCGAGGTTGTGCCGGGAGACGACATGGCGCAGCGCGAACTCGAAGAGCGGGGTGCGGGCCTCGACGAGATCGGCGACGGCCGCATCGCCCTTGGCGAGCCGCAGATCGCAGGGGTCCATACCGCCGGGGGTGATGGCGATGGAGGTCTCGGCGGCGAACTTCTGGTCGTCCTCGAAGGCGCGCAGCGCCGCCTTCTGGCCTGCGGCGTCGCCGTCGAAGGTGAAGACGACCTCGGAGCCGGCGTTGTCCATCAGCAGCCGGCGGAGGATCTTGATGTGGCCCTCGCCGAAGGACGTACCGCAGGTGGCGATGGCGGTGGTGACCCCGGCGAGATGGCAGGCCATGACGTCCGTGTAGCCCTCGACGACGACCGCGCGGTTGGTCTTGGCGATCTCCTTCTTGGCGAGGTCGATGCCGTAGAGGACCTGGGACTTGCGGTAGAGGGGGGTCTCGGGGGTGTTGAGGTACTTGGGGCCGTTGTCGTCGTCGCGGAGCTTGCGGGCACCGAAGCCGACGACCTCGCCGGCGATATCGCGGATCGGCCACATCAGGCGGCCGCGGAAGCGGTCGATGGGGCCGCGGCGGCCCTCCTGGGAGAGACCGGAGAGGACCAGCTCCTGGTCGCTGAAGCCGCGGCCGCGCAGAAAGCGGGTGAGATGGTCCCAGCCGGCCGGGCTGTAGCCGACGCCGAAGTGCTGGGCGGCGGCCTGGTCGAAGCCGCGCTCGGCGAGGAACTTGCGGGCGATCTCGGCCTCGGGGCCGTCCAGCTGCTCGACGTAGAACTGCGCCGCGGCCTTGTGGGCCTCCACCAGGCGGGTGCGCTCGCCCTGCTGGCGGCCGGGGGTGTAGCCGCCCTCCTCGTAGCGCAGGGTGATACCGGCCTGGGAGGCGAGCCGCTCGATGGTCTCGGCGAAGGAGAGGTGGTCGAGCTTCATGATGAAGTCGACGGTGTCGCCGCCCTCCTGGCAGCCGAAGCAGTGGTACAGGCCCTTGGCCGGGCTGACGTGGAAGGACGGGGACTTCTCGTCGTGGAAGGGGCACAGGCCCTTGAGGTTGCCACCGCCGGCGTTGCGGAGCTGGAGATACTCGGACACGACGGCGTCGATCGGGACCGCGTCCCGCACCGCCTTCACATCGTCATCGTTGATCCTGCCTGCCACGCGTGAATTCTACGGCCGGGGTCGGACACCGCCGGCCACCGGCAGCCGCCGACGGGCCCGGGCCGCTCGGGCGGGCGGGGGGATTCCTGTTCGGGCGGCGTGCAGGCACCCGAGCGCCGGAGGGGCCACGCGGCGGGGCGGAGGAGCCCCGGGTGCCGGAGGGACAGAGCGGCGAGGGCGGACGAAGCCCCCGGCGCCGCTTCCTCTCACCCCAGTAGTTCCAGGAAGCGCTCCAGCCCCACGTTGCCCCCCGAGATGATCACGCCGATGCGGGGCGGTTGGGGGTCGCGCCCAGGCCGTCCGGGCACGGGGGGAAGGTCGACGCGGCCGGTGAGCAGGGCGGCGAGGGCGCTGGCGCCGCTGGGCTCGGTGACGATCTTGAGGCGTTCGAAGGCCCACTTCATGGCCGCGCGGATCTCGTCGTCGCTGACCAGGACGACGGAGTCGAGGAGGCGGCGGTTGACGGAGAAGGTCAGCTCGCCGGGGGTTTCGATCGCCTGGCCGTCGGCGATGGTGCGCGGGACGGGGATGGTGACGGGGTGGCCGGCGGCCAGTGAGCGCAGGGTGTCGTCGCCGGCCGCCGGCTCCACGCCGATCATGCGGATGCCGGGGACCAGCGCGGTGGCGGCGGTGGCCGAGCCGGCCATCAGCCCGCCGCCGCCGATGGGGGTCAGCAGCGCGTCGAGCGGGCCGGTCTCCTCGATCAGCTCCAGGGCCGCGGTGCCCTGTCCGGCGATGATGTGCGGATGCTCGTAGGGCGGGATCAGGGTGAGGCCGCGCTCCTCGGCGAGCTGCCGGCCGAGGGCGGCGCGGTCGCCGGTGTAGCGGTCGTAGCGGACGATCTCGGCGCCGTATCCGGCGGTGGCGTCCGTCTTGGACTTCGGGGCGTCCTCGGGCATCACGATGACGGCGTGGCTGCCCAGCTCCCGGGCGGCCAGGGCGACGGCCTGGGCGTGGTTGCCGGAGGAGTACGCGGCGACCCCGCGGGCGAGCTGTTCCGGGGAGAGCCGGGAGACCGCGTTGTAGGCGCCGCGGAACTTGAAGGCGCCCACCCGCTGGAAGTTCTCGCACTTGAGGTGGACTTCGGCGTCGGCCAGTGCGTCGAGGGTGCGGGAGCGCAGCACGGGCGTGCGGTGTGCCACGCCCGTCAGCCGCCGGGCGGCGTCCCGGACGTCGTCGAGCGTGACGACCGGGACGTCGGTGTTGCCGGGGCCGGTGGGCCCGGTGGGGATCTGCGTCATACGCGCACGCTACGGGAGCAGTGAGGTCAGCGGAACCTCCGGATCGGCCAGCTCTCCGGGCTCCAACCGCACCCCGCCGCGGATGAGTTGCTGGATGGTTTCGGCGACGTCCCAGACATTGACGTTCATCCCCGCGAGCAGCCGTCCGTCCTCGCCGAGCCAGAACGCGATGAACTCCCGCTTGGCGACGTCGCCGCGGCAGACGACCTGTGCGTAGGAGCCGGGCGGGGCGTAGCCGGAGTACTCCATGCCGACGTCGTACTGGTCGGAGAAGAAGTACGGGACGCGGTCGTAGCTGATGTCCTGGCCGAGCATGGCGCGCGCGGCGGCCGGGCCGCCGTTGAGGGCGTTGGCCCAGTGTTCGACGCGCAGCCGGGTGTCCAGGAGGGGGTGGTCGGCGGCGGCCACGTCGCCGGCGGCGTAGATGTACGGGTCGGAGGTGCGCAGCGCCGCGTCGACGGCCACACCGCCGCCGGCCTCCGGGTCGGCGAGGTCGAGTCCGGCCTGTTCGGCGAGTGCGGTGCGCGGGGCGGCGCCGATCGCGGCGAGCACGTCGTGGGCGGGGTGCTCCTCGCCGTCGTCGGTGCGCACGGCGAGCACCATGCCGTCCTGTCCGACGATCTCGGTGAAGCGGGCGCCGAAGTGGAAGCGCACGCCGTGTTCGCGGTGCAGATCGGTGAACAGGCCGCCGAGTTCGGGCCCCAGGATGCCGTGCAGCGGTGTCGGGGCGGCCTCGACGACGGTGACCTCGGCGCCGTAGGAGCGCGCCGCGGCGGCGACCTCCAGGCCGATCCAGCCGGCGCCGGCGATCACCAGATGCCCGTTGTCCCGGCCGAGGGAGGCCAGGACGCCGCGCAGCCGTTCGGCGTGGGCGAGGCGGCGCAGGTGGTGCACGCCGGCCAGGCCGGTGCCGGGGATGTCCAGGCGGCGCGGCTCGGCGCCGGTGGCCAGCAGCAGCTTGTCGTAGGCGATCAGGGTGCCGTCGCCGAGACGGACGGTCTTCGCCTCGGGGTCGAGGCGGACGGCGGGCTGGCCCAGGTGCAGTTCGATCTGTGCCTGGGCGTACCAGGCGGGTTCATGGACGAAAACGCTGTCGCGCTCTTCCTTGCCGAGCAGGAACCCCTTGGAGAGCGGGGGGCGCTCGTACGGGTGGTCGCGCTCGTCACAGATGAGGATCACCCGGCCGGTGAACCCTTCCGCGCGGAGAGTCTCCGCGGCCTTTGCGCCGGCCAGGCCACCCCCGACGATGACGAACGTCTGGTGTGCGTCGACCACTTGCTTCCTCCTCGTTGCGGTGCCGTACGTCCGCGTCCGCGTCCGTAAACGCCCCCCGGTGTGCCCCCGGTCTGCCTTCCCCCGATGGATGCCTTCGGTGCCGTCGGGGTTCCCGTGCGCTGCTGAACGGGTGTCCCGTGCGCGGTGGTCAGGGTTCTCTGTTCACTGATGTCAGGGTGCTCCGTTCGAGAACGGCCGGGTTCGAGCGTCCCGCACGGAGCGTGAGGGGGGAAGAGGGGCTTCCCCCCCTAGGGTCACCTTCTGTTGGCCTTGGTGTGACCAGGCTTTCGGGTGAGACGGGCGTGCAGAGAGCGCGCCGAGATGTCGGTCAGGGCCGCGATCTGGTCGATGACGGCACGCATCCGTGCGGTGTCGTCGGGGGCCGCGTCGAACAGCGAACGGAACTGCGGATCAAGGCCGTCGGGGGCGCGGGCGAGCAGCGCCTCGGCCAGTTCGGCGATGACCACACGCTGGTCGGCACGGAGCGCTTCCTGGTCGGGGCGCTGCATGACGTACCGGTCGGCGACGGCTTTCAAAACGGCGCATTCCAGCCGCGTTTCGGCCGGAACCACCAGCTCCGCCCCGTAGCGCGTGAGCCGCCCGCTCCCCCACCGGGCCCGGGTCGCGGCCTCGGCGGCGAGACAGAAGCGGCCGATCAGCTGGCTGGTGGCGTCCTTCAGGCGGGCCTGGGCGAGCGCGGAGCCGTCGTAGCCGTGCGGCCACCACTCCTGTTCCAGCAGGCGGTCCAGCGCCGCGGTGAGTTCCCCCTCCCCGGCGCCCGGCGCATAGCGCGCACCGGCGACCGCGAAGATCTCGGCGCGCTCGGCGTCGGCGAGCAGGAGGTTGGGGTCGAGGTGCCCGGCGTGCAGCCCGTCCTCGACGTCGTGCACCGAGTACGCCACATCGTCGGACCAGTCCATGACCTGCGCCTCGAAGCTCTGCGCCCCGTCGGGCGTGTCCTGCCGGAACCAGTCGAAGACCGGCAGGTCGTCCTCGTAGACCCCGAATTTCGGGGACCCGGGGTCGGTGGGGTGGGCGCCGCGCGGCCAGGGGTACTTGGTGGCCGCGTCGAGGGCGGCGCGGCTGAGGTTCAGGCCGACGCTGACCGTCGAGCCGTCCGGTGCGGGCACGAATCGCTTGGGCTCCAGACGGGCCAGCAGCCGCAGCGACTGGGCGTTGCCCTCGAAGCCGCCGCAGGGCGCGGCGACTTCATTGAGAGTCTGCTCGCCGTTGTGCCCGAAGGGCGGGTGGCCGAGATCGTGCGCCAGACAGGCGGTCTCGACCAGGTCCGGGTCACAGCCGAGGGCGGCGCCGAGTTCCCGGCCGACCTGGGCGCACTCCAGGGAGTGGGTCAGCCGGGTGCGCGGGCTGGCGTCCCAGGCGGGGGTGAGCGCGCCCGGGGTGACGACCTGGGTCTTGCCGGCCAGCCGGCGCAGCGCGGCGGAGTGCAGCACCCGGGCGCGGTCGCGCTGGAAGGCGGTGCGTCCGGGCCGTTTGTCGGGCTCGGGGACCCAGCGTTCGGTGTCGGCCGTGGTGTAGCCGGGGATGGTCGGTGGTGTGCCCGTCATACAGCGACGGTAGCCGCCCTGGCGCTCTCGGGGTCGGATCCGGTACGCGCCAGGGGCGCCTGGTCGCACGCCAGGAGCGCCTGGTCGTAGCGGTGCAGTACGAGACGGGCCAGTGCGGGGTGGTCGCCCAGGGGCGCGGCGGCGGGGCCGGGGGCGGCGGCCGCGCACTGGGCGGCGAAGCGTCCGGGGGCGGTGAAGCAGCCGGCGACGGCGATCCGGTCGTGGCCGCGGGCGGTCAGCGCGCGGACGGCTTCGGCGACGGTGGGGGCGGCGGCTGACGCGTACGCGGGCACCACGGGGGTGCCGCCGAGCCGGGCCGAGAGCAGGTGTGCGGTGCGCTCGGTGTCCTGGGCCGAGCGCGCGGCCCGGGAGCCGGCGGCGGCCAGGACCACGGCGGTGCGCGGGGAGCGGTCCCCGGGGAATCCGGCCTCCAGGAGGCGGCCGTGCAGGGCCTCCGCGAGGAGGGGGTGCGGCCCGAGGGGCTCGGCTGTGCGGCCGGTCAGGTGGGGTGCGGCCGCCAGTGCGGCGGGCAGGTCGTGGGTGACGTGATGGCCGCGGCCGAAGAGCAGCGGCACGAGGACGGCCGCACCGTGCAGCTCCGCGAGGGTGTCGGCGAGCAGCGGCCGGTTCAGCTCGATGTGCCCGAGCCGTACGGGCAGGCCGGGGCGCAGCGCCCGGACCCGGTCGAGCAGCGCCCGGACGGTGGGCAGGGCGCGGGGGTCGCGGCTGCCGTGTGCCACGGCGACGAGGGTGGGGGCCGGGGGTGCCGGGTGGCGGAAGCCGCGCAGCCGGACCCGGCGGAGCTGGGTGCTGAGCTGTGCGCTGATCTCGGCGGCGAGGTCTTCCTTGCCGAGGGGGGCGGAGGACGCGGAGGTCGGGTGCGGTAGCGGCGCCGTCATGGCGTGAGCGTGGCAGCCGGGCGTTGCCGTGCCGTTTCCCCGCGGCGAACTTCGTGTTCCCTCCGCCTCGCACCGGCGGCCGGCGCGGGGAAGGACGGGCGGCAGAGGAAGGACGGCGGAAAGGAAGGGCGGACGGCAGGGGAGAAACCCACGCCCCTGCCGCCGGCTCCCGGCTACGCCCGGTGCGCGTCCACTTCCTTCAGGTACTCCGCGCGGGTCGCCTCGTCGAGGAAGGAGGCGCGGAAGGAGTTGCGGGCGAGGGTGCGCAGGGTCTCCCCGTCGAGGCCGAGGGCGTCGCGTACGGCGGTGAAGTTGTCGTCCGCGTAGCCGCCGAAGTAGGCGGGGTCGTCGGAGTTGACGGTCACCAGCAGCCCGGCGTCCAGCATCGCGGGCAGCGGGTGGTCGGCGAGGTCGTCGATGACCCGCAGCCGGACGTTGGACAGCGGGCAGACGGTGAGCGGCACCTGGTCGGCCACCAGGCGGGCCACCAGCCGCTCGTCCTCCAGGGACCGCACTCCGTGGTCGATCCGGTCCACACCGAGGACGTCGAGGGCCTCCCACACATACGCCGGGGGCCCCTCCTCCCCCGCGTGCGCCACGCACTTGAGCCCGGCCTCCCGCGCCAGCGCGAAGACCTCCTTGAACTTCGACGGCGGGTGGCCGACCTCGGCCGAGTCCAGGCCGACGGCGGTGATCCGGTCGAAGTGGGGGCGGGCCGCCTCGAAGGTCGCGAGGGCGGACCCGGCGCTCTCGTCACGCAGGAAGCACATGATCAGGCGGGTGCTGATGCCGTAGGTCTCCTGGGCGCTGTCCAGGGCGCGGGCCAGGCCGTTGATGACCGTGCCGATCGGGACGCCGCGCGCGGTGTGCGCCTGCGGGTCGAAGAAGATCTCGGCGTGCCGTACGCCCTGCTCCTGGGCACGGGCGAGGTAGGCGTGGGCGAGGTCGGCGAAGTCGTCCTCGGTGCGCAGCACCGCCATCAGCGCGTAGTAGAGGTTCAGGAAGGACTGGAGATCGGCGAAGGAGTAGGCGCGGCGCAGCTCGTCCTCGGTGGAGTAGGGCAGCGTGACGCCGTTGCGCTCGGCGAGCGCGAAGGCCAACTCGGGCTCCAGAGTGCCCTCGATGTGCAGATGCAGCTCCGCCTTGGGCAGCGGCGCGGGGGCGGTTGCGGCGGAGGGGGAGGACGGGGAGGAAGCCACGCGGGTCACACCTGTTCTGCGGTACGGGAAGGGGCCTCGGCCAAGGCGCCCGCCGGGGATTGCGGGAGCGCCCTTGGAGAGGAGTCGTCCAGGTTAACCGGGGTGCGGTCCGCTGCCGCGGCGGCGCTCGGGCGGGCCGGGCACCGGTCTCGTTCGCACGGCGGCCGCCGCCTCTCGACCGGTCCCCCGAGGCCGTTCCACCCCCGCCGTCCCCCCATGGCCGTTCAGCCGGCCGCCGCCCTCGACGCCGGCCAGTCGCCGCCCTCGATGGGGGTGCCGGTGGCGCGCAGCCGCGCGGCGAGGGGTGCGGCCGCCAGGTAGACCCAGGCCCGTACGGTCCTGCCGTCCGCGCACACGGCCTCGGTGGGCACCCGCTCGTAGAGGTTCTCCGGGTCGCCGGGGGCGTAGTCCTCCAGCCGGTCCAGGGTGGCGCACACCTCGTCGTAGTCGGTGTCGCGGGGCCGGACGAGGGCGCCGTGCACCACCGCCTCGGCGGGTCCGGTGGTGGCGTAGGGGTAGCCGGGGCCGTCGAACAGCAGCGCGCCGCCGATGCGGGCCGGTTCCTCGGCCGCGGTCCGGCCGCGCAGGGCCCAGGCGTGGTTGGCCTCGCCGGGGCGCAGCGTTCCGTAGACGAAGAACGGCAGCCGCTCGGGCTCGCTGGTCATGGCGGTGCTTCCTCTCCGGGACAGGGTGTTCCCTCTGCCACGATGCCAGGCCGCCGGTGCAACCATCACGGCGCGGTGGGCGTCGCTGCCTGCGAGATCGATCACGGTAGGTGTGATCGGGGACGGGGGCACGGGATGCGGGCGCTGGGGCCGGGGCTGGGGCGGCGCATACGGAGCGGGGCACGCCGGCTACGGCTGCCGCGGACCCGGCGTGGCCGCCGCCGCGCCTATCAGGTCGTCGTGGCGCTGACGGTGCTGGCGCTGGCGCCCGCGACCTGGCTGAACGCGACCGCGGGCCCGCGGGTGCGCGGTGTCGCGGACGTGCCCGCCGCGCCCGTCGCCATCGTCTTCGGCGCGGGCCTGTGGAACGGCGCCCCGTCGCCGTACCTCGCCCACCGGCTGGACGCGGCCGCCGCGCTGTACGACCGGGGCACGGTCCGCGCGGTCCTGGTCACCGGCGACAACAGCCGGCACGACTACGACGAGCCGGACGCGATGCGCGCCTACCTGCTGCGGCACGGCGTCCCTGCGCACAAGATCGTCAGCGACTATGCGGGCTTCGACACCTGGGACTCCTGTAGCCGGGCGCACCGGATCTTCGGTGTGGACCGGGCGGTGCTGGTCAGCCAGGGCTTCCACATCCGGCGCGCCCTGGCGCTGTGCACGGCGGCCGGCGTCGACGCATACGGCGTCGGGGTCGCCGCGAAGCACGATGTGACCTGGGCGTACGGCGGTGTCCGGGAGATCCTCGCCGCCGGGAAGGCGGCGGCGGACGCACTGCTGCGGCCCGATCCGCACTTCCTCGGCCCGCACGAGAAGGGGGTGACGGAGGCGCTCCGTTAGGGAGCCGGAGGCGCTCCGCCAGGGGACGGAGACGCGCCGCCAGGGTGCGCCTCCGTCCCCCCGCCGATCACGCCTGTGACGCGCGCGTGTAGAGGTCGAGGACCTTCGCTCCGAAGTACGGGCTGTAGGAGATGCGGTCGCTGTCCGGGCCCTTGGGGCCGCCGCCGTTGAGGCCGCCGATCAGCCCGATGACCCGGCCGGTCCCCTTCTCCTCGTCGAAGTCGGTCAGCCAGGGGCTGCCGGAGGTGCCGCCGTAGAACCCGCCGCACTCCATGCGGAGTTCATGGGTGCCGGTCAGCCGGCTGGTGCGGGCGGCGCAGCGTACGGCCCGGTCCTCGGGGTCGTGGCGGACGTTCGGGTAGCCGACGACGGTGACGTCGTTGGTGTAACCGGGCGTCGCGGTAAGGGTGTTGCCGCCGGTGATCTCCTCCAGGGGACGGCCGTCCTCGTCGGGGGCGACGGTGGCGAAGGCGAAGTCCAGGTCCGCCGCGGCGCCCGTGGTGCCACGGCCGGGGTAGGCGAAGGTGTCGTCGATCGCCCAGACCCCGTACGGCTGGGTGGTCGCGCCGGAACGATACTGCGGGACAAATGCCGCCCTGGTTCCCGGATTGCAGTGCCCGGCGGTGAGGATCAGATTGCCGTGCGGGCTGTGCACCACGCTGGCGGTGCAGTGGTGCGCCTTGGTGTCCCCGTCGACGGAGAACAGCACGCCGACGGACGGGATACCGCCGAAGTGCCGTGCGGTGGCGTCGGATCGGGCGGCGGAGCGGGTCGCGGACCGCGTGGCGGGCGCGGCGGACGGGGCGGCGGTGTCGCGCCCGGCCTCCGGGGCGGTGGGTTCGGCCGGGGCATCGCCCTCGGCCGGCGCGGCAGCCGCCATCCGGTCGGCCGTCCAGTAGGCGGCCGCGTCCCGGCTGGTCCAGGTGGCAGCCGGATCGGGGCTGGGCTTGTTGGCGCTCGGCGCCTCGCGCGGGGCGTCCTCGACCGCGTGGACGAGGGGTGCGGCGGCCAGGCACATCGCCACGCCGAGGACGGCCGTCGTGGCCCTCCGCCACCGCCGGCTGCCGGGCCTGGCCTGCTCGGCGCGCGTCATGGCGTCGCGGCCGGTGTTCTCTCGCTGCACGTCAGCTCGTCTCCTTCGCGACCCAGGACAGATAGCCGGCACCACCGTGGGTGACCGGGGTGGCGATGATCTCGGGGGTGTCGTAGTCGTGCGTCTCCAGGAGATAGGCCTCCAGCGCCGCATAGCGCGCTTCGGCCGTCTTGAACAGCACCTGCCACTCCTGACCGGACTCGACCGCGTTGCCCCAGCGGTACACCGAGGTCACCGGCGCACTGATCTGCGCACAGGCGGCGAGCCTGCCCTCGATCGCACCGCGCGCCAGTTGCCCGGCCTTGGCTTCGCTGTCGATGGTCGTCATGACGGTCAGGAATCGGGCCGGCCGCCCGGTGGGATCGGGCGGCGGGTTCGGGGCAGTCGGGTCGGCCACGGTGGCGCATCCTTCGCGGTGGGGGGACGGGCGGGACGGTGGGCCGCATCGGTCGAGGACACCTGACCGAGGACACCGGACCGCACCGCATCGTACGGACCGAGATGATCATCCCGTAAGTGACGGGCCCGCCCCGCGACGGTATTTACCCGGACGCCGCCCCGCTCGGACCGCGTGCGCCGGGGGCCGCGCCGGAGCCCCCGGTTGCGTCCCCCCGTGCACCGGCAACGATGGAGAGGGAGCCCAGCCGCCGGTCCGCACGCGAAAGGCCAGCATCATGGACGATCTCGACGCGCTCGCCCGCCAACAGCTCGACGAGGCCAGGGCCTCCGCTCACGGGCGCAGTGCCCGGCTCTTCCTGCGCGACGGCCCGCTGCGGCAGACCGTGATCGCGCTGGTCGCGGGCGCCGAGCTGGACGAACACAACGCACCGCCGGCGGCGAGCCTACAGGTGCTGCACGGCCGGGTCCGGCTGACCGGAGCCGGTGGCGGCCTGGAGCTGACGACCGGTCAAGTCGCCGATCCTCGCGAGCGGCACGGTCTGCTGGCCGTCGAGGACTCGGCGGTGCTGCTGACGGCCGTCACGGAGATTGCGGCGGGGGCGCGCCCCACGGCGAGCGCGGGAGCGATGCGGGATTAGCGGCCCCGGGGTGGAGCCATCTTTCTAGTATTCACATTTTTCTGAATGTTATGTACTCTCCTGAGTATGACCAGTCCGAGTGCGAAGGTGCAGCTGACCGAGGAGAAGGAAACCCTCCTCGCCACGCTCTACGGCCGCGCGATCGACAGCCGCGCGAAGAATCCGATCCTCGGCGACACCACGGCCGCCGACACCGTGCGGCGGCTCGACTACGACTTCACCAGAATGCGGCTGAGCCCCGGCGACGCGGCCGGAGTCGCGCTGCGCGCCCGTCAGTTGGACGTCTGGACGGCGCGCTTCCTCGCCCGGCACGAGGAGGCGACGGTGGTGCATCTGGGCTGCGGCCTCGACACCCGCGTCCAGCGTCTCGGCCCCGGCCCGGGGGTGCGGTGGTACGACATCGACTACCCGGAGGTCATCGCGCTGCGGCGGGAGCTCTACCCGGAGCGCGCGGGCTACACCGCCATCCCGTCCTCCGTGACCGACCCGGCATGGACGGCGCAGATCCCCTCGGACCGGCCGACGATGGTCGTGGCCGAGGGGCTGCTGATGTATCTGACCGAGGAGGACGGTACGGCGCTGCTGCGGCGGCTGATGGCCCACGTACCGGGCGGTGAGCTGGCCTTCGACGCCTTCAGCCGCTTCGCGATCCGCGCCCAGCGGCTCAACCGCGTCGTCGTGAAGGCCGGCGCACGGCTGCACTGGGGCACGGACCCCGCGGGCATCGCGCGGCTGAGCCCGGAGCTGGAGATCGTCGAGCACCTCAGCGCCCTGGAGATCCCGGGGATCGAGAAACTGCCGGCGGCCTACCGGCTGGCCGCCCGCGCGTCGCTGAAGGTGCCCGCGGTGCGGGACATGGCGCGGATGTACCACTGCCGGTTCTGAGCGGAGCGGCCCCGGCAGCACCGGCCGGGCCGTGGCTCACCGGACGGGCCGTGGCTCAGACCGCCAGCCACTGGTCGTACGCCAGCTTGCACAGCAGGGCGACGACCACGACCACCAGGACGCCACGGACGAAGCCGGCGCCGCGCTTGAGCGCCATCCTGGCCCCCACCATGCCGCCGACGAGGTTGAACAGCGCGAGCAGGGCGCCGAGTTGCCACAGCACGGTGCCCTGGATCGCGAACATCGTCAGCGCGCCGATGTTGGTGCAGACATTGACGACCTTGGCGGTGGCCGAGGAGCTGACCAGGTCCATGTGCAGGATCGCGGTCAGCGCGACGATGAGGAACGCACCGGTCCCGGGCCCGATCAGCCCGTCGTAGAAGCCGATCCCCAGGCCCGCGACGAGAATGGCCGCCACGACCCGTGTGCGGGACACCGGCCCCGAAGGCGCGGGCGCGGTCCCGAAGGCCGGGCGGAAGAGCACAAAGGCGAGCACCCCCAGCAGGACGGCCATGATCAGCGGGCGCAGCACCTCGCTGTTGATACCGGCCGCGAAGAACGCCCCGGCCACCGACCCGGCCATCGCGGCAAGCCCGATGCGCAGCGCGGTGCGCACATCGATCGGGGCCTTGCGGACGTAGGTGATCGCGGCCGCGGTGGTGCCCACGATGGCGGTGGACTTGTTGGTCCCGAGGACGTACGCGGCCGGGGTGTGCGGCAGGCCGACGAGCAGGGCGGGGAGCAGCAGCAATCCGCCACCGCCCACCACGGCGTCGATCCAGCCCGCCGCGAGGGCGGCCAGGCACAGCATGGTCAGGGTGAACAGTGATATGTCAGGAGGCACCGGTTGATCTTATGAACCGCGCCCCGCTCCGGCCCCGCATTTCCTGGATGCTGAAGCGGATGGATGCCGAAGCGGAACGGATGCGGAAGCCGAGGGGCCTGTGACTGTGGGGGCTGTGACTGTGGGGCCGAGACCGTGGGGGACGTGATGGTGGGAGACGTGACTGTGGGGGACATGGCTATGGGGGACCGGACTGTGGACACCGTCTTCCCGATCGGTGGCGAGCTGTCCGTCCGGCGGCTGGGATTCGGGACCGGCGGGCTCGTCGGCACCGGCTACTGGGGGCCGCGGCACGACGATCCGCAGCGCTCCGTCGCGCTGCTGCGCCGGGCCGTCGAGCGCGGGGTCACCCTGATCGACACCGCCGACAACTACGGCCCGGACGTGGCGGAGGAGCTGGTGGCGCGCGCCCTGCACCCGTATCCGGCGGACCTGGTCATCGCGACGAAGGGCGGAGTGGTCCGTACCGGCCCGGACATCTGGCATATCGCGGGGCGCCCGGAACAGCTCCGCGCCATGTGCGAGGCGAGCCTGCGCCGGCTGCGGACCGACACCATCGACCTCTACCAGCTGCACCGGCTGGACCCGGACGTACCGATGGCCGACCAGCTGGGCACGCTGCGAGAGCTGCAACAGGCCGGAAAGATCCGGCACATCGGACTGGACTCCATCGACGCCGACGAACTGACCCGGGCGCAGGAGATCACCCCCATCGCGTCCGTACAGAACCGCTACAACCTGCTGGACCGCGCGGCGGAGGACGTACTGAAGCTGTGCGAGAAGCAGGGCACGGCGTTCCTGCCCTGGTTCCCACTGGGCCATGGCGCACTGGCCGACGGCGCGGACGACACGCTCACCGCGGTCGCCGCCCGGCACGGCGCCACCACCGGCCAGATCGCGCTGGCCTGGCTCCTGCACCACTCCCCCGTACTGCTGCCCACCCCTGGCACGGGCTCCCCCGGCCATCTGGACGAGAACCTGGAGGCGGCCCATATCTCCCTTACGGAGGGGGACTTGGCGCAGTTGGAGGCATTGGCCTAGCCGCCGTCCCGGACGCCCGCTGGCGGCGCCCCCTACGGCATCGTCTGCGGGTGCTCCCGACCCGTGGCGCTCACGTCGGGATCGTGGTCCGGTGCCGGCAGGCGTGCGCCCCGGCTCTCCGCGATCCGGCGTACGTCGATGAGCGATGCGGTCAACTCGACGGCCAGCAGGTGGATTTCCCCGGGCGTCCAGGTGCACTCGGCGAGGACGCGCAGCGCTTCCTCGGTGAGGTCGGCGGCCGAACCGAGCTGCGCCGCCTCGATGCTGTCGGCGACGCGGGACACGTAGCCGGTCCCGTCGCTCACGAGAAAACACGGTTTGCCCTCCGGGCCCACCCACGGCAGAAGCCGCGCGACAGGGTCGGTCATGTCGTCCACTCCGTCACTCCAAGTCGAATACCGGGTGTAGTCATTTGGTCACTCGGATAACGCGACGGGCAATAGAATCGGGGGACTTAACAGACAGCGCGCAAGTCGCCTGCCTGCCGTGATGCTGCCCGCGATCACACGACGAGAGGTCAGGTCATTGGACGAGACAACCCCACCCCAGCACTTGAACCCGCTCCAGCGCTTCGGGCGTGACGTCAAACAGGTACGTCTCGCACGCAAGATCACGCAGAGGAACCTGGGCAGAGCCGCGGGCTACTCCGAGGCGTACGTCAGCAGGGTCGAGGCCGGGAAGATGTTGCCCAGGCCCAGCGCGAGGTTCGCCAAGGGCTGTGACACTGCCTTCGGGACAGGTGAGTTATTCGAGGGATTGCTGCGGCGGATCGACGAGGGCGATCACCCGTCGTGGTTCGTCCCGTACCTCAACCTGGAGCGGAAGGCTTCGCGGATTCTGACCTACGAGACGAACCTCGTGACCGGCATCGTTCAGACGGAGGACTACGCGCGGGCTGTCTTCCGCGTATCCAACCCGCAGGCCAGTGTGGAGGGGATCGAGGACAAGGTTGCGGCCCGGCTACGGCGGCGTGAGGTGTTGGAGCGGGACGTCCCGCCGTTCCTGTGGCTCATCCTTCATGAGGCGTGCCTGCGAACCGTCGTCGGTGGCGCGGAGGTCATGGCCGGGCAGCTTGACTATCTGTTGACGGTAGCCACGTCACCACACGTCGAGCTCCAGGTCATGCCGTTCTCGGCGGGTATTCCCGCAACATCCACGATGCCCTTCACCATGTTGCGCTTCCCAGACTCTCCCACCGTGTTGTACACGGAGACGCGGGTAGGAAACCGGATGCACGAGTCCGCACAAACGGTCGAACCCGCCCTGCATGACTATGATCTGCTCAGGGCGCATGCGTTGTCCCCGGCTCAATCGCTGTCTCTGATCAAGACGCTGCTGAAGGAGTATCAAGCATGAACCCCGACTTGGATCTCGCCGCTGCCGAGTGGGTCAAGTCGTCCTACAGCGAAGGCAACGGCGGGCTGTGCATCGAGTTCACCCGCGACTTCGCCTGGACCAAGTCCTCCTACAGCGACGCCAACGGCGGGGAGTGCCTCGAATTCTCCCGAGCCCTCACCCGGGCCCAGCCCCACGGCCTCGTCCCCGTCCGTGACAGCAAGAACCCGGACGGCCCGGCGCTCGTCTTCCCTGCGGGCGGCTGGTCCGCGTTCGTCTCGGCCGTCAAGGACGGGCAGTTCCCCGCCTGAGTCCCGGCAGCAGCTCCGAACGATCGGCCCCCGTCGCCCGGCGGGGGCCTTCGTCGTGTCGGCAGGCGGCCGAAGGGTCGGTACGGCGCGTCGATGCACGCTGCGCCATTTGAGCTAACCCGGTCTCCGGCTGTGGTGTGGCGTCGGGCCGGTCGCTTCAATCGGTGCTACCGACGGTGGGGTGCCCATCCCCTGTCGGGGGACCATGGACGGCTGCCGGCGTGATGCGGTTTCGTCGTGTTCTTCAGGGCACCCCCGGCAGGTGAGCGCGCTCGGACGGTTCCCTGTCCTCCGGCGTGCAGCAGCTCCCCACCTCCTTTCATGGAGCCTTCGAAAGGGGCTGTCCAATATGGCACTCGCTCTCACCCTCACTCCGTCCACCGTCACGGTGGGCCAGACCTTCACAGCCGCCGTCACCGGTGCCGTACCGGGGGAAGTGATCACCTTCACCTACGACGCGGTCGCCCCGCAGTCGGTAGTCGCTGACGCCCTCGGCAATGCGAGCGTCACCTTTACAGGGACCACGTCGGGCGCGGTGGTTGCCGCCGGTGCCACCAGTGGCGCCGTCACGGCGTCCCTGACCGTCACGGCCGCGACGGACTGTGTGGTCACCCTGTCGTCCACGCCGGCCAACCCGACCGCCGGCCAGCCGGTGACCCTCACCGCCACCGTCACCTGCGACGGTGTACCCGTCTCCGGCGCGACGGTGGTCTTCGCCACCACCAGCGGCTCCCTGGGAGTCGGTGTCACCACTGCCGCGGGACAGGCCACCGTCACCACGAGCCTGCTGCCGACCGGGGCCAACGTCGTCACCGCCACCGTGATCGCCGCCACCACCACCTGCACCTGCATCGGCGTCGCCGCAACGGCAACCGTGACCGTCACCGCGCCGCAGAACTGCGTGGTCACGCTGTCGTCCACGCCGGCCAACCCGACCGCCGGCCAGCCGGTGACCCTCACCGCCACCGTCACCTGCGGCGGCGTACCCGTCCCGGGCGCGACCGTACTCTTCGCCACCACCAGCGGCTCCCTGGGAGTCGGTGTCACCACTGCCGCGGGACAGGCCACCGTCACCACCAGCACGCTGCCGGCCGGCGCCAACGTCGTCACCGCCACCGTGATCGCCGCCACCACCACCTGCACCTGCATCGGCGTCGCCGCGACGGCAACCGTGACCGTCACCGCGCCGCAGAACTGCGTGGTCACGCTCTCGTCCACGCCCGCCAACCCGACCGCCGGCCAGCCGGTGACCCTCACCGCCACCGTCACCTGCGGCGGCGTACCCGTCCCGGGCGCGACCGTACTCTTCGCCACCACCAGCGGCCCCGTGGGAATCGGCGTGACCAGCGCCGCGGGACAGGCCGTCGTCACCACCAGCACGCTGCCGGCGGGCGCCAACGTCGTCACGGCCACGGTGATCGCCGCCACCACCACCTGCACCTGTGTCGGTGTCGCCGCGACGGCAACCGTGACCGTCGGCGCCGCACAGAGCTGCGCCGTCACCGTGACGTCCTCGCCCGCCAAGCCGACCGCCGGTCAGCCGGTGACCCTCACCGCCACCGTCACCTGCGGCGGGGTCCCGGTCCCGGGCGCGACCGTACTGTTCAGCACCACCAGCGGGCCCGTGGGAATCGGCCTCACCAACGCATCCGGCCAGGCCAGCGTCACGACCAGTACGCTGCCCGTCGGCAGCACCACGGTCACGGCCACCGTGCTGGCCGCCAGCACCACCTGCACCTGTGTCGGCGTCTCCGGAACGGGCACCGTGACCGTGGGCGCGGCGACGGGGCTCACGGCGCACCCCGCCTGCTACCGGCTCAACGTCCCCCCGCTGCCCTGGGCCTTCGCCACCGCCACGTTCAGCGCGAGTGGCGCGACTCCGGGTGCGACGGTCACCTTCCACCTGGACGGGCCCGCCGGCCCCGTGGTGTGCACCGCCGTCGCCAACGCGAGCGGCAACGCCAGCTGCACGGCCACCCTCAACATCGGGCAGGTGCTGTTCGCCGGCTACACCGCGACCAGCGGGGGCGTCTCCTCGTCCAGCACCCTGTCCATCTGCACCACCTGAGGCCCGGCCCCGGTTCGCGCACCGCGGCCGGAGACGAACCGCAGCTCGCCTGAACCGGTCCGACCGGAAAGGGAGTTGCTGAGCGAACCGACAGAACAGCCGTCCCCCGTAGTGCAAGTACGGGGGACGGCTGCTGGACCACAAGGATAGGCCCGGAGGCACGGCGGTACGCCGAGAGGACCTCCGGCCCTCATCGCACGACGTCACAGAAGGAGCGGCGGCCGGCGTACGAGCATGTGGGTGGCTTTCGCGAGGGAAGTAGGCTCCCTGCAGGACGAACTCACTTTTCGGTGAGAGGGGCACCTCGTGGTGACCGAGCAGATCAAGCGCCATCCCGACGACAAGCGCCATCCCGACGACGCGGATGTGACGCGCGCCGACTCGCTGGCCCGCGAGATCTTCGCGGGCGTGGCCAACAAATGGGCGCTGCTGATCATCAACGTCCTGGACGACCGGACGCTGCGCTTCACCGAGTTGCGGACCGCGGTGGACGGCATCAGCCACAAGATGCTCACCCAGACCCTGCGCGGCCTCGAACGCGACGGCGTCGTACACCGGAAGGTGTACGCCACCGTGCCGCCGCGCGTCGAGTACCGCCTGACCGAAGCGGGCGAGGCGCTGCTCGCCACGGTCAACGGCATGTGCGCGTGGACGCGCCGGTACCTCGACGAGATCGAGAGCGCTCGCAGCCGCTTCGACGCACGCGGTGACGGTCACGAGTCCGGGGGCGGTGCCTGAACGGGGCGAGGGCGGGCGGGCCTTAGGGGCCTTAGGCAGGGTCTCTTCGATCAGTAGCTCGTTGCTCGCGTCATTTGGGCTCGGCGCTCGTTCTCGTGCCACGTCGCTACCGGGGCTGACCATTCGCGTTGTCCTCGATGAGTTCCTGGGTACGGCGCAGCAGGGCTTGCCGTACAGCCTCCGGTGACAGGACTCGCAGGGGTGTGGCCAGGCTGAGGAGGTACCGGGCGAGCCCGTCTGCGTCGGGGCCGCCGATGTCGACGATCGTGGCGTCGGGGCCTTCGGGGTGGTGGGTACCGACTGTCGACGGGATCAGTCGCAGTGCTTGGTCCATGGG